>JAGHTD010000095.1 GCA_018065475.1 Candidatus Colimorpha enterica | reverse complement strand
CTAATGAAGAAATATAACCGAAAGATTGGAGCAATGCGACTTCACTTCATTAGGGCGTAGCCCGTCTTCGTTTTGCTTCATTAGGTGCGAAGCACCGTCTTCATTGATATTTGTTATGATATAATAATGGAATGATTGGGAGCGAATATCTGTTATAGATACCGAAATGGCTTCTTTATTAAAACATTTGACCGATTTTGACAAGCTATTAACTTTCTCCTTGGGGGATATGTCAAAGCGAAATTATTTCACTTGACTGAAACAGAATAATATGCTATAATACTCCCGACAGATCATCATCCGGAGGCAACAATGTGTACGGCAATAGCAAAGAAGGGAAATGACCTCATTTACGGTTTCAATCTCGATATTGACCCCGAGGCGTGGCATTTCGGCATATATAAAACAAAAAAATATTTCACGGTAGGCATAACGGTCGGCAAAACGACGTATTTCACTCACGGTGTCAGCTCGGGCGGCCGATTCGGTAACGTCCCGTATATGAACGGCGAGGCCTTCAACGCTCCGAAGGGCGCAAAGCGTGAGCGTATCGACCTTATGACCGACAGATACATCCGCGGGAAGTATTCGTTTGACGACGTAGAGAGGATAACGTCAGAAAAGACGCTCACCTGTATTCCCGGCGTTTCGTTTCACTCGCTGATAGGCAGTGAAAACGGCGATATGCTGATCGTCGAGCCGGGCTACGGACGAAGAAAGGTGACGGACGACTACGCAGTCATCACAAACTTCCCCGTCCTCGCGGGTTTAAGCGATTTTTCCAACCCGTTTTATGGCAAGGATAGATACGACACGGCGTCAGAGATACTGAAAAACAGCGGGCGTGACTTCTCCGTTTCCGACGCCCTGACGCTTCTTGAGAAGGTAAAGCAGACGGGGAAATGGGGAACAAAGGTCTCTTTCGTTTATTCATCAAACGAAAACGCGGTCTGTTACTGCCTTGACGGCGATTTCTCGGATATTAAAACACACAGATTCTGAAGGTAAAAAAATGAACGAAGAATGTCTGATATGCAAAGCACCTCTTGAATATCTCAAAGAGGACTTGCTCATGGAATGTGAGATATGCCATAAGAAGTATCACAGCAAAACGAGGTGCGTAAACGGTCATTTCGTCTGCGACGGTTGCCACAGCGAGGGTGTTGACGCCATTTTCGGTGTCTGCCTTTCGTCAAAGTCGAATGATCCCGTAGCAATAATCGAAGAGATGATGT
>JAGHTD010000137.1 GCA_018065475.1 Candidatus Colimorpha enterica | reverse complement strand
TCTGAGGGGTGAGCGATATTTCGGGTATGAGCAGGATGACCTGCTTGCCGCTCTTTATCGTCCTGTCTATGACCTCGCCTATTACCGAGGTCTTGCCGCTTCCCGTCACTCCGTAAAGGAGCGCCGCTCCGGCTTTTCCGCTCTCGGCGATCTTCCCTATCTCGTCGGCGGCTTCTCTCTGCTTATTTGAGAGCGTCGGCATCCTGCCTTCGCCGTCAAGGGCCGTATACGGGTCGCGCGGAGCTTCCTCGGAGGTCACTGTGACGTAACCCTGCTTTGCAAGCGAGAGGACGGTCTCTTTTGAAAAACCGTTTTCACGGAGATAAGCCATGCTTTCCTCGCCGCTGACGGCAAGGGTACGCAAAAGCTCCTTCTGCCTTTCGCCTCTGACGAGCCCCGCAAGCTCCTCTCCGTCCTTTTCGGCGTAAGCGCCGATAAGCGAGACGGTCTCGTTTTTCGGTATCCTGCGGTCCGAAACGGCGACGTCTTTTACAAGAACGCCTTTTCTTTCAAGAGAATAAAGGCAAGATCTGTCGCCGAGCGCAAGCGCTTTCACCGCTGCGTCGGCTTCCGTCCTGCCGTTTCGTCCGATATAATCCCTTACCCTTTTTTCGGCAGCCGTAAGCCCTTCCGCGTCATTGCCGGACGGAGAAAAATACTCCTTCAGCAAAGGGATGACGAAGGTGGGGACCATGGTCCTCGCCGCCTCGCCGATCGAGCAGAAGAAATGCTCCTTCATATACCGGCAGAGCTCCATCATCTCCCTGCTCAGCGACAGCCCGCAGAGGGCGGAGACCGATTTCAGCGACTTGTACTCCGAAGAATCGGCAAACGACCAAACGACCGCCTGCCTGTTTCTGTTTCCCTGACCGAAAGGAAGGGCGACGATATCGCCCTCCTTTACGTCATCCGCGATGGATTCCGGGATCTTGTAGTCGTATAATTTGTCGATGTGATATGCTATGTCAAGCATATACACCCTTGCGATCTTATTCGGCATCTGCCCCGATCATTTCTTGCTTACGGAGTTGTCGTCGATGACGAACTCACCGCTCGAAAGACGGTCAACGCCTATTCTTACGGCGCGGACGTCTCTGTATTCCGGACTGACCTTATCGTAAACGGTCTCGTAAGAAGTGCGCTCGCCTGCGCTCTTGCTGCTGTCGATTTCGTTCTTTGCGTTGGCACGCTCCTCCTGGTATTTGTCGGTAGCAAGCTTTGCGCACTTTGCGACAGCCATGGTGAGCTCGTATTTGTTGTACTTTCCGTCCTGGGAAAGCTCAAAGATGGAAGGTGTGACCATATTGTTTACTTTGTTTTCGCTGCTCATGATATTTATCCTCACTGTAAATTATTTTTTTATTGATTCGGGGAAGATCCTGTCAACCGCGCCGGAATATCTTGCGCTTCTGTGACCTTCACCGATGATTATCGAATGTATCGCGTCTGCCGCTTCGTCGGCCTTGCCGTCGGCGTTAACCACCGTGTAATCGTAGCTCTCCGCAAGGCGGAACTCGTGGAGTGCCTTGTTCATCCTGTTCTCGATGTCCTCGGGGGTATTCGTCCCTCTTCCGACGAGACGGTTGCGCAGAGAAACGTAATCCGGCGGGAGAATGAAGACCGTTACGCTGTCGGGGAAAATACGTTTGATGTTTCCCGCGCCCTCGGTCTCGATCTCAAGGATGAGATTTTTTCCTTCGTCGAGCTTGCTCAGCTCCGACTTCGGAGTGCCGTAATAGTTCCCGCAATAGCAGGTGTATTCGATGAGACCGTCGTTCTTTATCATCGTTTCAAACTCATCCTTGGAGATGAAATGATAATTCACGCCGTCGGTCTCACCGGGTCTCGGTGCCCTCGTTGTCGCGGATACCGAAAATGCGTATTCGTCGGGGTGTTTTTCCATAAGGATGGCGTTGACCGTCCCTTTTCCCGTTCCCGCCGCACCCGACACGACGAGAAGGATGCCCTTTTTCCGTTCGATGGTAGTCATTACGCTTCGTCCTCGTCGCTGTCCGTTTCGGTACCGTTGAGGCGTGCGGTCAGCTTTTCGACCGGGAGAGCAGAAAGAATAACGTGATCGCTGTCGGTGATGATGACCGCCTTGGTCTTTTTGCCGCAGGTGACGTCGATCGCCCTTCCCGCGTCCTTGGCATCGGAGATCAGTCTCTTTATCGGGGACGTCTCGGCTCCGACGACCGAGATCACCCTGTCGGAGGACACCATATTGCCGTAGCCGGCGCTGATAAACTTCATGCTGCTCCTCCGTTATTCAAGGTTCTGGATCTGCTCGCGGATCTTCTCGATCTCGCACTTCGCCTCGACGACGAGCGCGGCGATCTCCGCGTCGCAGGACTTGGAGCCGGTCGTGTTGACCTCTCTGTTCATCTCCTGAACGAGGAAGTCGAGCTTTCTTCCGGCGGGTTCGTCGGAGTTGAGCGCGTCCTCGAAGGCGACGAAGTGGCTGCCGAGGCGGGTGAGCTCCTCATCAACGGCGATCTTGTCGGCGAATATCGCGACCTCGGTGAGGATACGGTCGGAGGAAAACGTCATGTCGAGATCCGACAGCGTTTTTCTCAGTCTCTCCTCGAGCTTTGCCTTATATCCGACGGAGTTAGCCTCCGATTTTTCCTTGATGATCCCCGTTATGCGTTTGAGGTTGTCCCTCTTCGAGAGAAGATCGGCTTTCAGGCGTTCGCCCTCCGCGATCCTCGCCCTGTCGTAATTATCGACGGCCTCGGTGAGGAAAGGAAGAAGCTCCGCCCAGTCCTGCTCCTCGTCCTCCGACGGCTTGTCGGTGACAAAGACGTTGGGATTAGACGCGACGAGCGTGAAAGGGATCCCGTCGGGAGCGTAAAGGCCGTAGCCGTCCTTCAGCTCCTTAAGCGCGGCGATATAGGAATCGGTGTACGCCTTGTCGAGCGAAACGGTGACGTTTTTGCTCTCCTTCGCCTCGATGGAAATGCCGACATCGACCTTTCCGCGGCTTATTCTGCTCTTGATATATGCAAGGACCCTCTCCTCAAGAAAGGAATACTGTCTCGGCAGCTTGACCGAAACATCGAGAAACCTGTTGTTAACGGATTTGATCTCACAGCTGTAGCTTTTTCCGCCGTCCTGTCCAACCGAACGGCCGTAAGCGGTCATACTTCTCATAATAATCTCCGATGGCTTGGAAAATAATAGCCATATTATATTTTACTCCTTTTTACTCAAAAAGTCAAGAGAATATATATTTATTGAAAGATTTATCTCTTTATATTTTTCAAACTTATGCTCAGCACTTGACAATTTACCCGTTTTGTGATATTATTTCTTTGTATCGGTTCATCCGTGTTTTTATGAAAGGAAAAAACCATGAAAAAAACAGTATCATTTATTCTCGTGTTGTCGGTCATCGTTTCGTCACTGCTTCTTTTCGGATGCTCGGCAGGCAAAAAGATCGACGCCTCGGAGGACCTCCAAAGGATCAAAGACGCAGGCGTGCTGAAGATCGGAATGGAATGCAACTACATCCCCTACAACTGGACGCAGTTCGACGACAGCAACGGTGCCGTCAAGATCGCCAATACCGCAGGATACGCAAACGGCTTCGACGTTCTGGTCGCAAAGAAGATCGCCGACGCGCTCGGCGTTAAGCTCGAGGTTTACGCATACAAATGGGAATCTCTGATCCCCGCCGTGGAAAGCGGTGCGCTTGACTGTATCGTCGCCGGAATGAGCCCGTCGGCAGAGAGAAAAGAGACGGTCGATTTCTCCGAAAA
>JAGHTD010000034.1 GCA_018065475.1 Candidatus Colimorpha enterica | reverse complement strand
AATGAAGACACTCCGATCGTCACCGACGACAGGATCATCGAGCTTTCGGTCGGCGACTGTGAGGGCAGTATCACCCGTCCGGGCGAGGAAACGATGGACATGGAGCTCTACCGTGCCTATTTCAGAAATCCGATCCCCCTTCCTCCGTTCCCCAACGGCGAGAGCGTGAAGCAGGCGATGAAAAGGACTGCGGACTTCCTTTCCGACCTCGTGAAAAAGGACTGCGAAAACGTGCTGATCTCCACCCACGCCTGCGCGATGAGGTGTATGCTCAACCCATACTACGAAGACAGAAACGACTTCTGGCACGGCAAGGTACCGCTCAACTGCACCTTCAACGTCCTTGAAGCCGACGAAAACGGAAACCTTAAACTGACGGGCGACGACCTCGTGATCTACGACAGCTCACTCATCGTTGACAGATACAAGCTTTACTGATATGAAACTGAAAGACTTTTTCGCCCGTTTTTCGTCCGATACGACGGCGGGCAGCGCAAACCAGCGCCTTTGCTTCCTCCCCGACTACGAGACCCGCACCGGGCGGGTGTGGTATAAGCTCCGCTCCGGCGGGGAAAATTACGCCCTGCTGTTCTCGAATATCATCGACAGCACCTTTGCCGACGGGAGCGAGAGCCGGGCAAATATGATCGGCGAGCCGTGGGAGATACTGAAAGTCACCCTCGGGATATGCGAAGGACCGAAAAAAGCGCCCGAAAAGACGGCGGCGGTCACCTTCGGGGGCTGTGAACGCAGATTCGTTATGGGAAAGGACACCTTCTGCTCCGACCCCGTTTATATAGGCGCAAAAATGGGCGACTGGCTCTGCTATGAGATCACGTTCAGAGGAAAGACCTTCCCACAGCAGTACGAGAGAGCGATCTCGTCTGCGGTCGTGACCGACGGCGAAGAAAGAGACGGGCAGTCCTTCCCCTTCCCGCTGACGGTGGCAAACGACAGAAGGACGCTGAGAAAGATCGCCTTCATCGGCGACTCGATAACCCAGGGGCTCGGCACCCCCACCGACGCTTACAGGCACTACGTCGGGCAGATCGCCGACCGCCTCCCCGATCCTTACTCGGTATGGGATCTCGGTATCGGCTACGCAAGGGGCTACGACGCGGCGACCGATCGCTTCTGGCTTGAAAGAGCCAAGACCTGCGACACCGTCAACGTCTGCTTCGGAGTGAACGACATTTCGAGGGGCAGGACGGACAAAGAGGTCATAGCCGACCTTGAAAAAATACTGAAAGCGCTGAAAAAGGCGCATTGCAGGACGGTGCTCTTCACCGTCCCCGCCTTTGACTTCACCGGCAAAAAAGAGGAATACTTCCGCAGCGTCAACAGGGCGATAAGGGAAGGAAAGGTCGGTTTTGCCGACGCCGTATTCGACTTCTCGGAGTGCGTGGCAAAGCCAGCGCCGAGGGACAACGAGGCGGCATACGGCGGACACCCGAACGCCGACGGCTGTAAGGCGGTCGCCGAGGCGTACGTAAAGTCGGGTATAATCGACAGAATATATCTTGCGAGGTAAATTATCATGGAAAAGACAACGAAGATCGGCGTGATAGGCGTCGGCGGAAGAGGGATAAACCTTTTCGACATCCTTCTCGGAATGGATGACGTGAAGATAGTTTCGGTATGCGATTTCAGCGACGAACTGCTTAAGACCGCCTGCGAGCACGCGCAGGAAAGGCGGGGATACGAAGTAAAGACGACAAAAAACGCCGATGAGCTTATAAACGATCCCGACGTCGAGGCGGTGATGATCTTCACCTCCTGGAACGCGCACGTCCCGCTCGCGATCAAGGCGATGAAGGCGGGGAAATACGTAGCATTCGAGGTCGGCCCCGCGCAGAACATAGAGCAGGTCTGGGAGCTCGTCCGCACGTCGGAGGAGACCGGAGCGCACTGCATGATGCTCGAAAACTGCTGCTACGGCGAGCGCGAGCTTATGATGGACAATATGATAGACAAGGGGATGTTCGGCGAGCTTATCCATTGCCGCGCCGGCTACGGTCACGACCTCCGCGAGCATATCTCCCACTGCCTCGACAGAGGTCAGGAGAGAGGGTATCAGAACGTCTGCCGCAACGGCGACATCTACATCACCCACGGCCTCGGCCCGGTCATGAACTGGCTGAAGATCAACCGCGGAAACCGCTTCCTCACCGTTTCGAGCGTTTCGTCGAAGGCGGTCGGGCTTCAAAAGAAGTACGAGGAGCTTCACGAGGGAAAGACACAGCGCTTCAATATGGGCGACATAACCACCACGACGCTGACCTGCGCGGGCGGTGAGACGGCGCTCATCACGCACAACATTTCCTCCCCCCGCCCCTACACGAGATACAACTGGGTGCAGGGAACGAAGGGCATCTACACCGAAGACAACGACAAAATATATATAGAGGGCCACGGCGAAAACGACAAGTGGAGCGAGGTCGGCGACTTCGCCGAGTACGCCCACCCGATATGGAAGAAAAAGAACGAGTTTGAGGCGCTCGGCCACGGCGGAATGGACTATCTCGTTCTCCGCGCCTTCCTCGAAGCGGTAAGGAACGGCACCAAAACGCCTATCGACGTTTACGACTCCGCCGTCCTGCTCGCGATCTCCGTCCTCAGCGAGACCTC
>JAGHTD010000038.1 GCA_018065475.1 Candidatus Colimorpha enterica | reverse complement strand
CCTACAACCTTCCCGTCACCGTATATTCGACCTCGACCTGGAACTGCGAAATACGTCTTTCGGACTATCTCGTTTACGCCAAGGTCGGCAGCGACCTCGATTTCGATTCCTTCGTCACCGGCGTTTACAACCGCAAGGAGGAAGCCCTCAGCTGCCCCGTCATAGCAAAGACATACGACGTAAACTTCGGCAAGCCCGGCGTTTACCGCGTGCGCTATGAGACCGATCCCGACACAGAATACGTCAGCTTTACCTATCTTACCGTTATCGTGGAGGAATGACAGAACAGATGAACGAAAACAATCAGTTTGAACTGTACTTTGAAATACACAGTCTTCTCCGCGACCTGATAAGAAATATCTGGGTATATTTCCTCGCCGCGCTCATCGGCTGTATGGGGTACTACGTTTACTATTCCACGACGCGGCAGCCGATATACAAGAGCTCCGCGTACGTCTGCGTCAACGCGAGCACCAACAGCACGGCTTCGATAAGAGCGTCGAAGACGATGACGCAGATCTTCGGCAATATTTTCAGACAGAATCTTTCCAAAAAGCTCGTCGCCGAGCACCTCGGCAACGACGAGTTTGACGGCACCGTTTCGGTATCCGTCGAGCCGGAAACCAACTTCATGACCGTTACGGTCAGATCTTCGACGAGAGAAAACTCCTTCAATCAGCTCAAGACCCTGCTTGAGATCTACCCGCAGATAACGGACAACATCTTTTCAAGCGCGGTCGTGACGGTCATCAAGCCGCCGAGCATGGCGGGTGCCGCCGAGAACCTTATGGGCAGACGCATGATCGCGCTGAGCGGTCTTGCGGGCGCATTCCTTGCCGTGGCGATCACCGTCTTCCTTTCGCTCATCAGACCGACGGTCAAGGACGAGCAGAGCTTCAAGAAGATGATCAAGTCGAAGCTCATAGGCACGATCCCCCACGAGGACAAGTTCAGGGGCTTTTCGCTTTCGAGACTGCTCGGTAGAGGCAGGAACAAGCAGAAACAGAAGCAGAAGCAGGGTCTTCTCATCGCCGGCAACAACAAGGTCCACCTTGCCTTTGCTGAAAGCATAAGAAAGATAGCCGCCAACGTCGAATATAATATTAAGAAGGACGGCTCCTGCCGGACGATAGCGGTCACCAGCGTTTACGCAAACGAGGGAAAGACCACATCCGTCGCCAACCTCGCCATCGCGCTTGCCGAGCGCGGGAACAGGGTGTATCTGATAGATATGGACTTCAAGAAGCCCTCTATCCACCTTATTTTCGATCTTCTCAGACCGGAGGAGAACAGTTTTGTCACTGACGAGAACACGACGATCGCCGATTTCAGGTTCTACGGCTATTCCGGCCTTCCTCTCCACATCGGAGTATATGAGGACGCGATAAACAGACAGAGACACAAGAGCGGCGAAAACAAGAAAGCAAGACTTAGTGAGCTTATCTCCGAGGTCGGAGGCAAAGCCGATTTCATACTTATAGATATGGCCCCAATGTCGGTGGATTCCACGACGACGGATATCATCTCGGTCAGCGATCAGACGATACTGTTGACGAGGACCGACAGCTCCTACGGCGCGGCGATCAACGACGCAATAAAGAACATCAAGGACGTCGGAGGCAACTTCGCCGGATGTATCCTCAACGACGTATTCGGCGGTCTGCAGATGCTCGGCGAGTCGGATAAGACCGAGAACGCCTACGCTCTTGCGTCCGATGACAAAAAGTTTGCCGATTACAGAAAAGACAGCGACCGCAAGGTAAAGAACGCTGCCGATAATATCAAAGAAAGCGGGGAGAACTGACAGTGGATGCTAACGTTGTAAAGACTGAAAAAAAGAACGCCCCCGCGGCCAACGGCGCCTTCAACTTCGATATTCAGAAGTTCCTTATGGCGTGCATGAGATTCTGGTGGCTGATCCTCGCAATGGCTCTCATCGCCGCCCTTCTCGGCATTATCAAGACCTCTCTGTTCTTCAAGCCGTCCTATACATCGACGGCGAGCATAACCATCCACTCGGCGGCAAAGACCTCGTCCTATGAGTACGCACTGAGCGAGAGCATGACGACGGAGCTTCTTGAGACCTTCCCGTACATCCTCAAAACCACCCTTCTCTCCGACGCAATCAAGGAAGATCTCGGGTGGAGCTATATGAAGGCGACCCTCGGTTATTCCTCGCTTGAATATACCAACCTCGTTTCGCTCTCGGCTACGGCATCGACGCCGAAGGACGCGACATTGGCACTGCGGTCGGCGATCGAAAACTTTCCGTCCGCCGCGTGGTATCTCGTCGGAAACATCAAGGTCGTGACGGTATCGGAACCGAGTATTCCGAACGTCCCTTCAAACGCGGGGGAAAGGTTCAAGGAGGTCGCGATATGGGGCCTTGTCGGGCTCGTCTTCGCCCTCGGACTTATCTTCCTCTACGTGATGTTCAGAAAGACGATCATCAGCAAGGACGATATAGGGAACACCCTCGGCGTTGACTGCGTTGCGGTCCTCCCGTCGGTCGAGTTCGGAAAGGACAGCGACGGCGGCGCCGAGAGGGTCCTGATCGGCAACAAGAACGTCGGCTCGGCGTTCTCCGAATCGGTGCGTCTGTTCAGAAACGCGTTCCTCAACAAGCTGAAAAACGGTGAAAAGGTCATTGCGGTCTCCAGCACGTCCCCCGAAGAGGGTAAGACGACCGTCGTCATCAACCTTGCGAAGTCCCTCGCCGAAAGCGGGAAGAAGGTCATCGTTATCGACGGAGATCTCCGCCGTCCCGACGTCTGTGCTTCGCTCGGATTTGAAATGGATTTCACCGACGTACAGTATCCCATAAACACTGTTTACTCCGAGAAGGCGGGTTTCTCCGTCCTTCAGTTCAGACCCGACGTAATGGAGGGTGAGAACAAGCTCACCGACAGCTACGTGAAGAAGCTGCTCAGCGTCGTCAGGGAGAAGTACGATTTCGTCATCATCGACACGTCGCCTATCGGACTTATCTCCGACGCTTCGCTCTTTATCAAGAACGCCGACGCCTCGATGTTCGTCATCCTCCGCGACGTCGTTTCCACAAGAAGGATCTCCAACGCGCTTGACTTCATCCTCGGCTTCGATACGAAGTTCCTCGGATGTATTCTCAACGGCACCACCCGCAGCTTTGGATCTTACGGCTACGGAAGATACGGCTACGGTTACGGTTACGGCTATGGATACGGCTACGGTTACGGATACGGCTATGGCTACGGTTACGGCAAGTACGGATACTACGGCTACGGCAAGTACGGCTACGGCTACGGTGACGACGACGATAAAAAGAAGACTCATCACAGAAAGAAACATCATTCATAATGCAAAAATCCGCTTGATCTCAAGCGGATTTCTTATTCGTTTTTATATGGGAGAGGGTGCTTGTCGAGCTTGCATATCAGCGTGATAAGCGGCACGGCGCAGAAGGCGATGACGAAGTTTCCGCAGGCGTGGATGATGTCAAACGGCAGGCCGTTCAGCACCCACGTCAGCGCCGCCGAAAGGTTATGTCCGAATACGAAGAGATAGTAAACAGGAGAGTAGAGTACGCCGAAGAGGAGCCCGTGGCAGGCGCAGATCAACGACAGACGCAGCGTCAGCTTTTTCGGGGTGAGGTCAAGCGGCAGACAGCTGACGGCGAAAGCGACCGGGAGCCATATATAGAGGTTTGACAGCCACCACACTCCGAAGCCGTTGAATATGCCGTCGAGCAGGGCGTATATGTAGATCGGGAACAGCACCTTTTTGCGATAGATCAGCGTAAAAACCGAGATGAACATCGCAAGAGGATGCACGTTCGGGATTATATCTATCTGCGCGGTCAGGAACATTATTGCCCCGTAGAGGGGGAAAAGCGCAATTTCTTTGAGATTAGGTTTTTTCATTTTTACGGCAGCGTTCTGCCTTTCATCGGTATTGGTATCATTATATTACTTTTTCGCGTCTTTGTCAATATTGCATTTGACAAAACGTAAAGAGAATGGTATAATATAACTATCAACAAGAACGGAGAAAAAGATGAAAAAGTTTGAAGCGAAGAAAACCGGTGCGTCGGCGATAGTGACATGGTCGGTGCTCAATTTCTTCATGCAGTGCTGTGCGGCGGGGACGCTCGTCGGCATTGTAAGAAATAATACCTCCTACGACAGATATCTTCTCTACGTTGCGGCATTTGACCTTATTTCGGTCTTCGTCGGGACGCTTTTCGGGCTTCTTGCAGATATGACGGTGGACAAAAGCATAGGAATACGCCTCGGCGTGCTCCTTGCTTCTCTCGGCTTCGTGTGGCCTTACGACTGGGGAATAACCCCGAAGGTCGTGCTCCTCGGCCTCGGTGTGGGAATGGCGGAGGTATGGCTCCTTTCGGCGGTGCTCAAAAAAGGCGGCAGATACTACGACGTCGGTGCTTTTCTCGCCGCGGGCGCGGTCGGTATCGGTGCCGGACGTTATATGCCCGTCCTTTGCTTCTTCGCCGTCTGCTTTATGATGATCACGGCGGCGCTCTCACCGAAGGACGCGGACGCCTCGTTTGATCTGCAGAAAAAAGACCACGGCAAAAAGCTCCTTTTCGGGATCGCCGTCCTTGCCGTCACGTCCCTTGCCTCATTCTCCCTTGCTTATTGCCTGGGAAATATCGACCTCGACCCGAGCTGCGGCTGGGTATATAGCGGCTAGACCTTCCTTGTCTGCGCGTTGGCGCTCGCAGTCGGTCTGTTTGCGGGCGATCTTGTATCAAAGAAGCTCGGCGGCGGTGTTGCCGCTGTCTGCTCGCTCGGCGGCGGATATGCGCTCTTTCTTATGTCCTACGGCTCAAAGGTGATGTGCCTCGGCTGCCTCGCTCTTTTCGGGATGATCCTCCCCGTAGTATTCTCTGCGGCGGCAAAATATCTCCCCGATTACGTCGGCTTTGCCTGCGGGCTGATCTCCTCGTCGGCAATGCTCGGTATATTGACCGCAAGATATGTTGAAACGGGTGTTTCATCGGCGCTCACCGTTGTCGCGCTTGCGTTTTCCGCCCTCGTCTTCGTCGCTCTCGACGTATATGAGCTTTTGAAAAAAAGGAGTGAAAAACGATGAAACGTTTTGTTGTCATATTGGCGGTGCTCACGGCGCTCGTCACTCTCTCGATTCCGGCTTCGGCGGCGATCCTGCCTTTCCCCGATATTTTGGGTAAAGAGCTTGAAATGGACAGGGATATTAACGAGGTCAGAGACAGACTTCACGAAGGTGAAAACGAGGAATACGATTATTTCGACGAATTTTACACCCTTGAGGTCACAAAAGATTTTTATTATAAGACATTCATCCGTCCCGCGATAGCGTTTGTCTGCCTCGGCACCGTTCTTTTTGCCGTGTTCGTCACCGCAAACGAGCTTTCCGGCGGAAAAAAGACAAAACCGACCGACGAAGAGCAAAAATAAGCTCATACGCGGTCAAAAACGAACGGGGACCGTTTGCGCCTTCGGGCAGGCATATAAAAAATCCATTAACGGTGCTCACGCATTTTTTTGCAGGGCACCGTTTTGCATATAACGGAACGCGGGTCTGCGAAAAATCGAACTTTTTTGAAAAAATATAAAGATCCGGTCAGATTCCGGGCGTATTTTACGACTGAATAGTTGAAGGGGCGAAGTACAAGCCGTTTCAAACACATCAAAAGGAGGTATTCTTATGGAAGACAGCCGGATAATTGCATTGTTTTTCGAGCGCTCGGAAGAAGCAGTAAAAGAATTGTCCGAGAAATACGGCAGGCTGTGCCTTCATATTTCAAACAACGTACTGAACAACAGTCAGGATGCCGAGGAATGCGTCAACGAAGCGTATCACGAGACGTGGAAAACGATCCCTCCGAAAAAGCCGGACTCCCTTATGGCTTACGTTTGCGGTATCGTCAGGAATATTTCTATCGACCGTCTCAGACACAACAGTGCAAAGCAGAGGAACAGCGGATATAATATCTGTCTCGACGAGGTGGAAGATTTTCTGTCCGACTGCGGGGGCATTGACGACAACGCGACCGACGATACGGTCACGGAGGCGATAGATCAGTACGTTTCATCGCTTGACGAAACCGACAGGATAATCGTTGTAAGACGGTTCTGGCTCTGTGATTCGTACGATGAGATAGCAAGGATAACAAAGATGAATAAAGCTGCCGTTTACAAACGAATATCCAGAATAAAAAAGGGTTTGAAAGAATCACTTACCGAAAGGGGTTTGATACGATGAATGCGGATCGCTTTATGAGCGCTTTCGGCAAAATAAGCGAAAAATATCTTATCGAGGCCGTAAACGCAGATGAAAAAATAATTGCTGAAAATACACCGAAAACAAAAAACGAAAAAAGCAAAACCGTTAAAAGGATTTTGCCTGTCGCCGCTGCGTGTATGGTTCTTATCTGTGCGGCGGTGATAGCCGTCCCGATGTTCAGACACGGTGGGCCTATAACCCCGCCGATCGACGGCACGACGGATACGAAAAAATCTCCCGACGAGCAGACGACGGCAGCCGGCACTTATCTCTTGCCGGGAATTGATGAAGCCGATCTGAATTACTTTCCGGAAATTGAAGAAGGCAAGCCGATAGCTGATTATACGATGTATGGTGTGCTTTACAGAATAGTCGATTATCAATTTCCCCCGTATTCCAGAAATGATCCGTTCTTTATTGAAGAAATAGAAGGAAAACAATATAAGGTGTTCTTCGATCGGAACAACAACCGTGTTTTTGAAGAGATGAGCAGTGATAAGACCGTCAGAACGCTGACGCTGGACGGAAAAAACTACATTTTTTCTTTCAAGGAAGGAGAAAATGACCTTTTAACGGGTTTGTCGATATACAAATATGAAAGTGAAGACGGTCTGTCTTTATATACCGATGAAGGCGGGAAAATACTCTCTGTTGCAAAAACGGCGTTCCGTGGTACTGACTTTTTTGACTTCAGAATCACCGAAGAGACGACCACCGAAGAGATCAATGCCAGACTGAAAGAGATATTCGGCGATCTGATCGATCTTGAAAGATTCGGTGACGCTCAATGGAAATTGACAATAGGCGAAGAATCAGACGCGATCGGCGGGTGCTGGCTGAAAAACTATCACGGAGAGATCCCGACTCATGACTGTATTTCCATTGTCGTTGACGCACTTTACGGCAGCAAAATACGAAGCGTAAACTTCTTCTATAACTACATGGAATGTTCGGGATCATTCGACGATCTGAAATTATCCGATTTCGACGCAGATATTGAAGAAGAATTAAAGGTAATACTGTGCCCGAAATACAATTTGAAAAGTTATGAGATTGTCGGGATAGAAGGTATAATTATGTGTAAGGACAAACCTTATTTGTCAATCAATGTAAAGGCGACATTTGACAGAGAAGGTGAGGAGGAACAGAGCCACACGATTGATCTTTATCTTCCTGTGCCCGTAAAATGACAATTTGACAGCAAAAAACGCCCCTTGCAGGGGCGTTTTTGTTATTATGCTTATTCTCCCGTGCCGATGACGCCGCTGATGAACTTATACATCTCGCCTGCCATAACGTAGATCTTTTCAAGATCACCGTCGGTCACGTCAAAGCCCTCGTCGGTCGGGTACCTCGTCTCAATATAGTACCTGTTGAGCTCAACGCTCTCGTCGAGCCATTCGGTGAACTTGGGGTCGATCTTGACCGCCGAACGGCAGAGATAGGTGAGGTTGTGACCGTCGATGTGCTTGTTCTGCATAAAGAGAACGTATGCCTTGAGCGCCTTTTCGATGCATTGCTGACAGTGAAAAGCGGCGTTGCAGTTGTCGCCGTTAAGCTCCTTCAGCAGGAGGGCGGAGTAAAGGTCGGCTTCTGCGCGCTCCATCCAGTCAAAATACCTCTGACTGTCGTGACTGCTCTTTCTACGGCTCCCCATATATCAGTCTCCCTTTCTGCGAAATGCTGTGGGCGTAGCTCGTTTTGTCGGAGGTAAAGAACGCCCAGCGCCTCTCGGAATATACGAGCAGGTTGAACGGGAAATCGGCGTCTATTTCAAGGTACAGCTTCTTTTCGACCTCTTTGGGGTCGGACGGAGTGACGACGCAGAAGGACGCCTCGCGGAGCGAGCCGTCGGTGGAGGAGTATTTTTCGCCGTAAACGTAGATCTTCGTGACCTCGGCGGCGGAGGTTATTCTTTCGACGAAATATTCAATATCCATTACAGCACCAACCTTATTGCGGAGTGGAGACACTCGACCTCGGCGCGTGCAATATTGCCCGCACATTCGCCGTCAACCGTCCACGCGGGAGCGTCGTCACATTCAAGGACTGCCTTCTTCGTGTGGATGAGGATTATGTTCTCGCCGTCGTACTGCTGTTTCATCAGCATTCCGGCGATCTTTGCGGTGTCTGCGGGGTTTTTCAGCGCCTTTATCGCAAGTATCTCAAAGATACCGTCGTTGAGCTTGACCTGCTCCTCGGAGAGGCGGAGAACGCCGCCCGCGGAGGTGGAGTTCGTCACGCCGACGAGGACGAAGTCACCCTCTATCTCACCGTCGTCGTAGGTTATCTTCGTGTGATAGGACTTGCTCAGCGTCCCTATCTCCTTTGCGCCCTCAAGGATGTAGGCAAAGTGGCCGAAGACGTTTTTCATCCCCTGCTTTGCGGAGTAGGACGCCTTCGTGAATATGCCGAATGACGCTATGTAGCTGAAATTGATGTTTCCGTTCATCAGCCCGACGTCAAGGTCGAAAATATCCCTCTTGTCGATCTCCAGCGAAAGCGAGTCGATCCTCTTGGGGAGGCCGAGCGTCGTGGCAAAGTCGTTGGTGGAGCCGCAGGCGTAGTAGAGGAGC
>JAGHTD010000228.1 GCA_018065475.1 Candidatus Colimorpha enterica | reverse complement strand
GCCCTGCTTGTCGGACCAGAGAATGCCTCCGTATTAGCTGACGAAGAAGGGAAGGCGGCCGTCGTAATGCTGTCTGCCTTCGACGGCGTTATTGTCCTTATAGGTGCCGTCGATCGGCAGGGAAGAATAGAAGGAAGCGAACTCGTCAGGATTCTGACAGTAATTGTGCGTGTCGTATACGTCGGTATGACCTCCGACGTGGTAGTTTCCGCTCGTATCTATGCAGGGGCGGGTATCGTCCGCCGCCTTCGTTGCGAGGTAAACGGCTGCGAGCAGTCCGTCAAACTGCTTTCTGCCCTTTTCGTCCCAGGTCTCGTTGAAGGGGCACCAGCCGACTATCGACGGATGGTTGAAATCCCGCGTTATCTCCTCGAGCCACTCGGGCAGAATGCCGTAGATCGCGTCGGCATAGGTATGGTCAAGTCCCCAGTTAGGGTACTCTCCCCACACAATATAGCCCTTTCTGTCGGCGTGGTAGAGAAATCTCTCTTCAAAGACCTTCTGATGAAGTCTTGCGCCGTTGAAGCCCATGGCCACGGAGCGGTCGATGTCCTTTTCAAGCTCTTCGTCGGAGGGCGCGGTATATATCCCGTCGGGGTAGAAACCCTGATCGAGGATGAGACGCTGAAATACCGATCTGCCGTTGAGAAAGAACTTTTTGTCGCGGTAGGATATGGAGCGGAGACCGAAATAAGAACGGACGGTGTCCTCCCCGTAGGTGAGGGTGAGGTCGTAAAGCCCGCCTTTGCCTATCTCCCAAAGGTGCTTTTCGGTCAGCGGGAGGGTGAGCGTCAGCGTTCCGCCGTCGGAAGCGCAGGAGACGCTTCCCGTGTCCTTCCCCTCAAAAGACGAGGAGAGGGTAAGCACGCCTTTTCCCGCAAGGTCGGCGATCACGGTGAGAGATCCCGTCTCTGCCGACGGATAATATTTCACCGAGTCAATGTGCGTTTTCGGCAGATATTCGAGCCATACGGTCTGCCATATTCCGGTCGTGCGGGTGTAGAAACAGCCGTAGGAGCCGTATTTTTCGCTCTGTTTGCCCGTCGGGATAAGTCTGTCGCGCTCGTCGTCCTCAGCGTGGATGACGAGGGTGTTTTCGCCCTCGACGGTGTATTCCGTTACGTCAAAGGAGAACGAAACGTAGCCGCCATTATGTGTTCCGACCTTCTTTCCGTTTACGTAAACCGTCGAAAGATAGTCGCAGGCGCCGGCGTGGAGGATGGTCAGCCCGTCTTTTTTACCGCTGTCAACGGTAAAGGTGCGCCTGTACCACACCGAGCGCATAAAGTCGGTATTCCCGATCCCCGAAAGGGAGGAC
>JAGHTD010000079.1 GCA_018065475.1 Candidatus Colimorpha enterica | reverse complement strand
TTTCTTTTTGCCGAACAGTCTTTCGAAGAAACCGTCTCCGACGGTGTTCTCGTATGCCGCTCTGACGCACGCCATGATCTTTTCGGAATATGAGCCGGATTCCATAGCGCTCTTCACAGCCGCCTTGCTCTTCTTCTGATACTTTCCGATGTACTCATCGACGATCCTGTAAAGCTCTCCGTTCTCTTCGGGAATGGTATCGGCTGTCTTGAACTTATCGGAGATCACGATCGTATCAACGGCCTTTAGCATAACGTCAACGAGCTCGAAATCGCTTTCGTAAGTCGGATTATCGACGGCGTACTTCTTGCCGACGTTCCTCGACGCGTCTGCGATACGGAACTTGTTCTTCTCGAAATAGAGGTACAGCACCGTTATGAGGGCGTACATCGTCTTGTCAAGACCGCCTTCGGCAGTCATTGCTTTCAGCTTGAAAGCGAGGAACGCCCTGTATCTTGCGAGATCCGCACAGCAGGAGACAAACCTTGCCCTGTCGTTTGACTTCATCGCTTCGACGGCATCCGTCCACGCTTTAATTGGTGAATATTCCTCGCAGGAGGTGACGTAGTCGTTTCCGGCAGCGTATTCGCCGACGTATTCGACGCCGTCCTGGCGCACCTTCATATCAAACGCCTGCGGAAGTGAGGCGATTATCTGAGGTCTTACCGTCTTTTTGAGATATGAGGCGATAAAATCTGCCTTGACGCTCTTTCCGAGCCCCGAAGCGTATTCGCTCATCTTCCTGTCGGAGCCGATCAGCGCGTAGAGCGAGACCTTGGCGCCATCGGCGGGAAGCTCCGGCGCGAGGCGGTCGAGCACTTCTCTGTCTTCGCCCCCGTAAAGAGCGACGCAGTTGAAGACTGCCTCCACCCTCGATTCAAACGGGAGGGCGTTTATATCGCTGACGAAGCGGTCGAAGATCTTTCTTCCGCTCCAGCTGTTCATCATCTTTGACGTGACCGCGTCGGCGCAGGCACCGCCGTGCTTCATAATAAAGCCTAGGAGCATCGGGTTCTTGCGCGCACAGTCCTTTTCGACGCAGGCGCAAACCCTTTCGGACATTGCGGCGACCGTCTCGGGCGTTTCGTCGGCAAGGCAGACGTTGAGCTTGTCGATGAAGAACTCGGTGATCTCGTCGCAGTCGCTGAGCTGATCGAACATCATATCGTAGTATTTTTTCTTCTGCTCTGCGGTGAGGTTGTCGCGGTTGCTCTCAAAGAACGCGAGCACACCGTCTCTTACCGACGGATTGCGCACCGTCAGCACCATTTTCTCAACGATAAGGTCCTGTGTGGCGACGGGCTCGGTCGCAAAATGCTCCGTGAAGAACTCAAGGAGCTGCGGCTGAAGGAATCCGCCGTAATATACAGACGTGAGATGCTCGTTTATTCTCGCCTTGATCTCGTCTTCTTCATCATCGTAGTTTGCCTTGATGAACGAGAAGAGCTTGTCCCTCATGAGGTCGGTGTGGATAAGGTCGAGGACGGTATTCATTACCGTGCGTTTTGATACTCTGCTTTCCTTGGGATATATTCTGCCGATCTTGGCAAATACGTTCTTCGGGATAGCGTAATGCTTGACGGAATAACGCGACAGACAGCGGAGCGCCGACGCGCGGTATTTTTCGTCAAGGGATTCGCGGTTTTTCTCGTAGGTGCAGACGTAATCGTAGAGGACGTCGTCGTTGGGGAGTATCTGATACTCGCCGTACTGACCGCTGCACTCCATAAAGAGCGTGACGAGGTCGCTGAGGGTCTTGAAGTTCATTCCCGCAAGCTCAGGCGTCTTTTCGACCGCCTTTGCAATGAAGGTGAGGAAGCTCTCTCTCAGCTCGTCGTTTGAGATCAGACTGTAGAAGAACTCGACGGTCTGGCCGTTTGCGGCGACGGTCTCGTCGGGAAGTCCGACTGCCGCCTTGGTGACGAAATTGAGCGTAATGCCCTTCGCCGTGGGTATTTCGAGGTTTGCGGGGGTGATGAACTTGACCTTGAAGGGGTATCTCGTCGGCTCGCCGAGGTAGGTGGCGAATGAGAGAGAAGGTCTCATGCTGAACGGTACGATCTGAATAATGGCGTTGATGAACTCAAGGCCTGTCTCGGACACCTTTTTCAGCGAGATGGGGGAATTGAGTCTTTCGGGATCGGAGAGAAGGATGTAGAGATCCTTTCCCTTTCCGCAGGCGGCGTTAAGGAGAGCGTAGATAGTCCTCTTGATCATTCCGCGGTCGTAAGCGTCGAGGACGGAAGAAATATCGATCTTCTTTTTTGACTCAAAGGCAAGCTCGGGATAGCAGTTGTCGGGTCTGCTCTCGGGGGAGTTGAGGTTGAAGCTGTCAAGATCGGTCTTCATCAGCTCGCGGTTGAAGATCGGAACGTCTCTGACCGACGCGACCTTTTTCGCCTCGTCCTCGCCGTAGATCAGCGAGTGGACGAAATAGGAGCTCTTCTCGCCCGTATAATCCTTGGGCTGAAAGCTGATACAGCTCTGCACAAAACTGCCCGATTTTGAAACGAACTGGCAATACAGCGGAGACAGAGAGCCCTCTCTGATATGATCAAGCTCTGTCTTCGACATTTTATAGTTAAGAACTACCGCAAGATCCTTCTCGATAGTCTCATAGGTGACACCGTCAGAGCAGGCAAACGTATCGTAGCCGTCCATTTTATTGAACATGCTCATCTTTGTCGGCACGTTGGAATATAGATGCTGTAATGCCATATTTGGTTCCTTTCAAGTGAATTGGTTTTATTCGACAGACAGACTTTCAAGTTCCTGGATACTTGTGACGCCCTTGAGGACGAGACTGCGGCAGGATTCCCAAAGTGAGATCATACCGTTTTCGGATGCCTTCTGACGGAGAGCTTCAAGGGTTCTTTCGCCCGATCCGTTCTTTATACTGTCATTCATATACATGATCTCGTGGACTGCGGCACGGCCCTTGTAGCCGGTGTTGTTGCAGAACTGACAGCCCTGAGGTCTTGCGATGGTTATCGGCTCGGTGATCCCGAGGACCTGCATTTCCTGCGCGTTGGTCTTACCGCGCTTCTTGCAGGCGGGGCAGAGACGCTTTACGAGACGCTGTGCGATAACGCCGGCGAGCGCGTCGTTTACGAGGTAGCTCGGCACGCCCATATCCTCAAGACGGAGGATAGCGCCCGGAGCGTCGTTGGTATGGAGGGTACTGAAGACAAGGTGTCCCGTGATAGCCGCACGGACTGCGATCTCCGCGGTCTCCTCGTCTCGGATCTCTCCGATCATTATTACATCAGGGTCCTGACGGAGGATGGAACGGAGGGCGGCGGCAAAGGTCATGTTCGCCTTGGTGTTGACCTGTGTCTGGTTGATACCGACCATCGTGTACTCGACAGGGTCCTCGACGGTGATGATGTTGACCGTCGGGTTACTGATCTCCTTTAAGAAGGAGTAAAGCGTAGTCGATTTGCCGCATCCCGTAGGACCTGTCAGCAGGATGATGCCGTGAGGTCTTGCGAGCATCTTATCAATGACGTCGTTTTCCGAGTCGGTGAAGCCGAGGTCGGTACGGTCAAAGTGGAAGGAGGTCTTATCGAGGATTCGGATAACGAATTTCTCGCCGAAGATCGTAGGAAGCGAGGATACACGGAAGTCGTATTCCTTGCCGCCGATCATCATATTGATACGGCCGTCCTGAGGGATACGGTGCTCCGCTATATCCATGCCCGACATGATCTTCAGACGGGCGCAGATAGCGGGATAGGAGTCGATCGGGAAGCTTGCTCTTTCCTGGAGGTCACCGTCGATACGGTATCTGACCCTGACCTTCTTCTCGAAGGGCTCGACGTGAATATCACTCGCGCGGTAGGGGATCGCTTCCTTGATGACCGAGTCAACGAGACGGACGGACGGGTTGTTGATGACGTCGTCATCACTTCCCTGGTAAGCGTCAACGTTGACGTTGTCGTCAAAGATCTGCTTGTCCTTCTCGGAGTTGAGGTCGTGAAGCGCCTGGGATGTGGACATTACGGCGGAGATCGAATCTATATATCTGTCGATCTGCGTCTGAGGAGCGAGGATGAAGTCCACTGGGCCCGGATGGATCATAGCGAGGGCGGAGACCGCGTTGACGTCAAGCGGCTTGCCTATCGCAACGAGGAGCGTCCCGGTCTTTGTGATCGTGACCGGAATGACCTTGTTCTTCTTCATATACTCGAAGGAGAGCTTGTTGAAGAGCTCCTTTTCGATCTCGAGCATATCCACTTCGACGCAGGGCATATTGTAATATTCCGACAGTGCCTCGAGCTCCGAGACCTCCGTGGTATATTCCTTGACGTGCATATAGTCCCTGACGGAAGTGTTCAGTTTACCGCTTTCGGCAAGGATGTCCTCTGCGTCTTTTTTCTTTATGACCTTTTTATACTGATAGTATTGTAAAAGTTCGTAACTTATATTCATAATTCAAACACCGTTTTCGGCTTTTTCGTCACGCGGACGGATTTTTTTGTTTTCCCTGCTGTTATCAGACGAGGTTGGTCATGATGTCGAGCATCGGAGAGTAGATCGCAAGGAAGAGCGAGCCGATGACCGCACCCATGATAAGGAGCATAATGGGCTGGATCTTGCCCGTGACAGATTCAAGCGTTCTTTCGTACTGGGTATCGAAGAAGCCGCAGGAACGTTCGAGAACGTCGGCGACGGTCGCCGTCCTTTCACCGACCGCAAGCATCTGCATAAGAAGCGGCGGGAAGAGGTCGTACTTATTGAACGCGTTTGTCATGGATTCACCGCGTTTGACCTCCTCGACGGCGGCTCTCAGTCTCTTTTCAAAGTACTTGTTGCCGATGATGAGGACGATCGTATCAAGCGCCTCGACTATGTCAACTCCGCTCGATAACATCAGCGAGAACGCACGGGAGAATCTTGCGGTGATAAGGTCGAGAGTGGTATTCTTGATAAGGGGGGTCTTGAGCTTGAGCCAGTCGAAGAAGTATCTTCCGGTCACGGTAAGACCGAAGATAACGATCGCCGTACCGATGACGACGATTATCGCAAGCATTATCAGCCAGTTTGCCGTCAGGAAGTCGGAAATGTCATAGACGACCTTTGTGAAGCCGGTCGGAACGATCTCAAGGGATGAGAGCGAAGAACGGAAGGTCGGGATGACGAAGACGAGCATAAGGACGACGATCGCGATAGTGAGTATCGCGAGCACGATAGGATAAGAGAAAGCGCTCTTCGTCTTTGCCTTGATCTCGTCGTCACGCTCGTAGTAATCGGCAAGCGACTCGAAGACCTTTGAAAGGTTGCCGGAGACCTCACCGACGTAGATCATGTTGCGGAAGAAGGTCGGGAAGACGGAGGCGTGCTTGTTGATCGCATCGGAAAGCATAATGCCGGTCTTGACGTCGTCGTAAACGATCCTGAGGATCGACTTGAAGTAGGACGAGAACGCCTGTTCCTTGATGACCTCAAGGGACTCGACGACCGAGATACCAGACTTGATCATTATCGAGAACTGACGGCAGAAGGTGCAGATCTCACGCGTGGAAACCTGACCTGTACCCGTAGTAAAGAAGGCGGAAGGCGTTTTGCCGGTATATTTGGAGCAGGAAACGAGGAACAGACCCTGCTTTGAAAGCTGTTTTGCGAGGTCGCGCTCGTCCTCTGCCATAAAGGTGCCGTTGAACTTCTTTTTTTCAAGGTTGACCGCAGTATATTTGAACTTATCCATATTTTTTTATCTCCTAAAACAGTGATATGTATGCGTTGATTATGCCGTTTCCGAAAAGCATGGAAACGACGAGACCGAGGGTGAGGAAGGGGCCGAAGGGATATTCCTTTCCCTCCTCCTTCCTTGCCGCGGAAAGAGCCAAAAGGATGACGGAACCGAGGACCGAGGCGATCATCAGCGCAAGCAGAAGCTTCTGCCAGCCGAGGAAGAGCCCCATTACGCCGGCGAGCTTGACGTCGCCGCCGCCGAGGGCATCCTTTTTCAGCACGGCGGTACCCACCGTACCGATGAGCCAGAATACGCCGAAGCCCGCGATACCGCCTATCAGGTGCGACCAGTGCGAGACGCTCTTGTCAAAAGGCACCGCAAGCAGTCCGAGACAGCCGAGGATGATCTGAAATCTGTCGAAGATGAGCAGATGCTCGAAATCTATACAGCAGATCACGAGTGCGACCGACGAGACGGCACAGCATATAAAGGCGTAAACGAGGTTTTCTCGGAATATGAGCACCGAGGCGAGCCACAGGATCATATTCCCTATCTCGACGAGGGTGTAGCGGAAGGAGATATGCTCTCCGCATTTCCGGCATTTCCCGCCGAGGATGATATATGACAGCACCGGGAT
>JAGHTD010000266.1 GCA_018065475.1 Candidatus Colimorpha enterica | reverse complement strand
GTACTACGGCACCGCGTCGGCAACTGTGGGCGCATACAAGAACGTCCTCGATCTCGACGGTGACGTGAACTACATCGACATTTCCAAACCCTGCTGGTACGGCGATTATCTGAGCAAGATCACCATGCACAACGATACCCTCTACTTCCTCGCAGGTGACATTTCGCCCACGATCCTCGGCTGGGCGTCCTGCTCTTTCGTCAACCACAGTCTCTATTCCGACGTCTTCGGCGACACCGACGAGTTCCTTAAGTCCGTCCTCGACGGCAAATGGACGATCGACGTCCTTATGGAAAAGTCGAAGGCGGTTTACATCGACGTCAACCAGAACAACAGAGTGGACCTCGACGACCGCCTCGGCTCCGCGACGTCCAGAGGACAGGCAGCGCAGTTCGCCCTCATCGCCGCCGGTTTCCAGTTCGTCAGAACGCTGAACGACGGCTCCCTTGAGCTTGCTATGGACACCGAGCGCAACGCCGACATCTTCGGAAAGCTCTGTGAGCTTTATCAGCATACCGAGGGCTTCACCACCTACGATTACAGCAGCACCCCCAACGGCAACTCCGAGACCTTCGCGGAAGGCAGAATGCTGTTCATGAACGAGTACATTCTTTACGCGTTCAGAGAACAGCTCCGCGAGATGACCGATCCTTACGTCATCATCCCGAGACCGAAGGCAGACGAGCAGGAGGATAAGTATCATTCTTCCCTCCAGGATTCCCTCTTCCTCTACACGATCCCGAAGTCGGTCGATCCAAGCAAGGACGAAATGGTAAGCGCGTTCATTCAGACCGCCTGCCTGCTCTATAACGAGAAGGTCGTCCCCGCGATGTTCGATACGGCGCTCAAGGTCAAATTCGTCGCCGACGAGGTTGACGTCGAAATGGCGGGCAAGCTCATCGACCTCGTAAGAACGGGCATCACCACCGACTTTTCCCTCGTTTACGACTCCTCGACGGGCTTTGCCGCTCAGGTAAGCAGTATAATCCAGAGCGGTCTCGGCAAATGGTCAACCGTCCTCGCGCAGACCGACAGGCACAAGACGACGCTTGCAAACCTTCTCGACAAGTTCGAGCAGCTCCGTCAGAGAGAGAAGAACCAGAAATAATGACATTCGCCCCGGCACCCGCCGGGGTGTTTTCTGTCAATTCACAATTTCATAATTGACTTGACGCTCATTTTATGGTACAATATTCCAAATAACACCGAAAAGAGCATTCACCATGACAAAGCAATCCGCAAAGGAATCAATAAGACGTTACCTCAAAACGATCATACCCCTCATCTTCCTCGCATTCTGCCTCGTTGCATTCTGGGCGGGGATCTACGTTTCCGACACCTTCCCCGGGCAGTCGGCTGACGAGCTTTTCTTCTACCTTTTCAACAACGCCGCCGGGCAGGGCGGAGGGCTTTTCATCGACGGAATGAAGGCGATGGCGCTCCCCTTCATCCTCTCCTGGGTATTCCTCGTATTCCTGATCTACGGCTCGTTCCGTAAGCCGATAAAGATCGGCGACTGCGTCATTTTCCCGATAAAGCACAAGAAGATCGTCACCGCCGTGATCTGCGTGATCCTCCTCTCTCTCGGGTTTCAGTGCGTCGGATTCTTCTCCTATATTTTCAGCGACTTCCACGCCGACGAGTTCATCGAAATGTCCTACGTCGAGCCGTCCGGCAAGGTCAAGGCACCCGAAAAGAAGCGCAACCTGCTGATAATCGAGGTCGAATCCCTCGAGACCACCGTCTTCACCCGTGAACAGGGAGGCGGCTGGGACGAGGAGGTATGCCCGGAGCTTTACGCGCTCCTTTCCGACCCCGACGCGGTCTATTTCGCCGTTGACGGCAAGGTGCAGGGCACCCCGAGCGTCACCGCCACCACCTGGACGACCGCCGCCCTCGTTTCCTACACGAGCGGGCTTCCCTTCAAGATTCCGTGGGCGATGCGCAATTCCTACCGTTCCGACCACTTCATGCAGGGCGCATACACGATCGGCGACACTCTGAAAGAGCAGGGCTATAAAAACGTCCTCATCTCCGGCGCAATGACCAATTTCGGCGGTGTCGGCGACTACTTCACAAACCACGGAAGCTACGACGTCATCGACGTCAACGATTACTGGGAATACGGCTTCTCATTCCCCAATTCACAGCGCAACGAATGGGGCTTCAGCGACGAGGTGCTGATGATGTATATGGCGAAGGAGTACATTGAGAATTATGACTCCGATCAGCCCCTCCACCTTATGCTCAGCACGATAGACACGCACTTCAACGGCTACCTCTACGAGAAGGGCAACGGCTACACGGGAAGCGAAACGAAGTTTGACAGCCAGACCGAAAACGTCTATGCGACGACCTCGCGTGTCGTCGGCGAGTTCATTTCCTGGCTAAAAACGACCGAGTTCTACAAGAACACCACCGTTCTCATCATCGGCGACCACGAAAATATGCTCAAAGGTTTCTGTGACGACGACGCTCCGAGAGGCAGATACAACGTCATCTTAAACGGCGTAAAACAGCCCGCCTCCGACCCGCACAGACGTGTCTTCACCCCGATGGACTTCTATCCGACCGTCCTCTCCGCCATGGGCTTTGAGATCGAGGGCGACCGCCTCGCGCACGGCGTCGATCTTTACGCCGCCATCCCGCCCCTTGCCGAGCTCAAACGCATCCACGCCCTCAACAACAGACTGAACGCAAAATCCGACTTCTTCGACAACTACATCCTCGGCGACGACGCCGAATGGTTGAAAAAGATGGCAGAGGAAGACGAATAAACAGATAACAAAAAACGCACCTCGCGGTGCGTTTTTTTGCTTGTTTAATGCTTTGTGTGCTTTGATCTCACGACACAGACGGTCGTAATTACCGCGGCGATGACGGCGATAGCTGCGGCGATCAGAATGATCAGCCTCGGATTGCCGTCGTATGATTCGCCGATAGCATATTCTTCCACAAACGAAACAGGGCTGTCGGTGCCCATTGTACTTGTGTCAGCGGGATCATCCGTACCGGAAAGTTCGGTCGTGCCGGAGGGGGCTGTTTCATCTTCCGCTGTCCCTGAGACTTCCGCAGTATCTATCGGCTCAGTAGTATCTTTTTGTGTTGTCGTTTTCGGAGCTACCGTCGTTTCGGGAGCAGCCGTTGTTTCCAGAACAACTGTCGTTTCAGGAACAACTGTCGTTTCAGGAACAACTGTCGTTTCGAGTGAAGATGCCGTCCCGGAGGAGGCTTCGCAGGTAATGGAAGTGCTTGAGATACTACCCGTGAAGTCGCCGGTGCCCGTGAAGACGCATTTGATCTGTTTGCCGAGGTCTTCGATCGTCATGGTGTACGTTGATGAGGTCGCCCCGCTTATGGCCGTGTCTCCGCGGTACCACTGGATGGAGTAGGTTGCGCCAGACGGAAGTAAAACACCCACTGCCGTCAGCATATCACCCGGCTTGTGACCGCCCGAAGCCATTACGCTTCCTGAAAGGGGCGTTTCGACCGAAACATCTCCGAGAGAAACGAAGGTACGATTATATTTCTCGGCATACGCTTCGGCAGTCGATCTACTATATCCGTAAATCGTTGCAGTTGGAGAAATTGAGTATGGTGAATCACATATATCCGTCACAGATGAATTAAACACTATTGATTTCATGCTTGAACATCCACCGAAAGCATGATCTTTTATATTCATTACACTATCCGGTATTGTGACCGCTGCCAATTTTTTACAATCCCCAAAAGCACCGTCTCCTATGCTCGTCACTCCATCCGGTATTGTTATCGAAGTCAAGCTGGAACAGTCATAGAATACATTATCTCCTATGCTTTTTACGCCTTTTCCAATAGCAACCGATGTCAAGCCTGAACATTCAAAAAAAGCGCCATTTCCTATATTTGTAACACTATTTGGAATTGAAATTGACTTTAATTCCGTGCAGTACGCAAAAGCACTACCTTCTATAAACTCAACACTGTTTGGTATAGTAATCGATATCAGACTATAGCAATCCTCGAAAGTAGACTTCCTTATGTATTTTACACCATTTGGAATAATTATTGATTTCAAGTTTGAGCAACAAGTAAAAGCAGCATCTCCGATGCTCCTAACGCTGTCCGGTATCGTAACCGATCTTAATTCGGAACAGCCAGCAAAAGCATAATTTCCTATACTTGTCACACTGTCGGGTATTGTGATTAATCTCATACTTGAGCAATCATCGAAAGCACAATCTCCTATGCTCGTCACTCCGTCGTCCACTTGAACCCTTATGACTGTTTTTCGTGCAGAATACCACGGTGATTCATAATCCCAATCCGCCATCTTTCCCGTTCCGGTGATTTTCAATTGGCCCGTTCCGGTGTCAAACGACCATTTGACGTTGCTCCCGTCGCCTTCGGCTCCGCAGTTGCCCTGCTTAACCTCAGCTGACGCACCGAACGCTGTGAAGGCGAAAACGAGGGCGATGACGAACAGCAAACCGATAATTTTCTTTTTCATAGTGTGCTCTCCTTTGACGATGTGTTTTTTATTTTCATTTATGATTTTTTTACTTGAAAAATCTGATCCCGCCGATGAAGGGGAGGTTTTTTGCCCTTCTCTTCGCCGCATAGATCATACCCGTGACAATGTAGAATATCGCCACTGCCCAAAGAACGATGAGGATCAGCGTAAAGAGGAAATTGCAGAAGCCGTGAAGGAAGGGAATGAGCCCGATGAGCGCAAGAACGCCCTTGCAGATAAGTCCGACGACTATGCAGAGAAGCTCGACGCCGAAGGTTATCGCCCCCTGGTTTGCCCAGAACTTCCCGTACTGCGAGTCGGGAGCCGACACGAGAGGAACGAAAAACAGTATTCCCGTCGCCGCACAGAGACATTCGTTCCTCACCGCCTTGCGCTCGTCCGCAGGATAATACTTCGTGTATTCTTTTCCGTCAAATCTCAGTTTCATGTGTTTTCTCTCCTTATTATATATTATTATACTACGTCGCCGCACTTTTGTCAAGAAGGGGAGATTTTTTGCCGTTTTTCTTGCTTTTTTCGCCGCAAAGTGGTAAAATATTGTCAAAGGAAGGTGATTTTTACGGACAGACCGATGTTCGGGCCGGGCGGCTCATCCGAAAG
>JAGHTD010000239.1 GCA_018065475.1 Candidatus Colimorpha enterica | reverse complement strand
GGTCAAGAACACGAGCGGAACGAGAGACGCCGGCGTAAACAGATTTGAGAAGCAACCCGATTTCACCAAGAAGGATCAGAAGAAGGACGTCAAGAAGGACGTCAAGAAGCCGGCTGCACCCGTCAAGCCCGCCGCAAACGTCAAAGAGGAAAAGAGCGGTGTCGTTCTTTCGAGCGAAGGCAATCAGTTCGGCAGAACCAGGACCGTCGATACCAAGGCGGGAAGCGTCGATCTTTCTAAATACGACGTCAAGCTCGAAAGCTACGACGACGGCAGACGCGACGGCGGTTCAAACAAGTCGAAGTTCGTGAAGAAGCCCGCTGATCAGCAGAAGGGCAAAAACGGCAAGAACAATCAGCCGCAGAAGAACGACCGAAAGAAAGTCAAGCTTGATAATCACTATTATGAGCTTGAAAGAAAGAAGCAGGAAGAACTTGAAAGAGCAAGAAAGCAGCAGCTCACCGTTTCGATCCCAGATGAGATCACCGTCGGAGAGCTTGCTTCCCGTCTTAAAGCAACGACGTCCGACGTAGTAAAGAAGCTGTTCTCCCTCGGAGTAATGGCTACGGTCAACCAGGTCGTCGATTACGACACGGCTTATTTCGTAGCTGACGAAATGGGCGCAAAGGTCGTAAAGGAAGTTTCCGTCTCCATCGAGGAGCAGCTCTTCGAGACCGAAGAGGACAGCGACGATCAGCTTGTGACCAGAGCTCCCGTCGTAGTCGTAATGGGTCACGTTGACCACGGCAAAACGTCCATCCTCGACTCCATCAGAAAGACCAACGTGACGAGCGGCGAGGCAGGCGGTATCACGCAGGCGATCGGCGCTTACAGAGTAAACGTAAACGGTCAGCCCATCACCTTCCTTGACACCCCCGGTCACGAGGCGTTCACCGCAATGCGTGCAAGAGGCGCAATGGCTACCGATATTGCCATCCTCGTCGTTGCCGCTGACGACGGTATCATGCCGCAGACGGTCGAGGCGATCAACCACGCCAAGGCCGCAAACCTTGATATAATCGTCGCCATCAACAAAATGGATAAGCCCGGCGCAAATCCCGAAGGGATCAAGCAGGAGCTTACAAAATACGATCTTATCCCCGAGGAATGGGGCGGTGACGTTATCTGCGTCCCCGTTTCCGCGCTTAAGGGAACGAATATTGACAAGCTTCTCGAGACCGTCCTTATGGTCGCCGAGATGAAGGAACTCAAGGCAAATCCCAACAGAAGAGCAAAGGGTACCGTCATCGAAGCGAAGCTCGACAAGGGACGCGGTCCCGTCGCCACAGTCCTCGTGCAGAACGGTACGCTCCACTCCGGCGATTACATAATCGCGGGAACAGCTGTCGGAAGAGTCAGAGC
>JAGHTD010000211.1 GCA_018065475.1 Candidatus Colimorpha enterica | reverse complement strand
AAAAACACAAAAAAGAAATAATATTTGGGATTGACTTTTTCGGCGAATGGTGATATACTGATACTGTATAAAAACAGTATAGCAGTCTGAGAGGATAGTATTATGGAACAGCAGAATCATTACGCCTTTTTCCGTTCGCAGCTTCACAAGATGACCGATATTATCTCGGGAATAAGCGAGCACGGGCTTAAAAACATCTCGATCACCGGTGCCGAAAATGCCTATAAGGGTATGCAGGTGCTCCCCGGCACGGGCGGCAAGCCATATTTCGTCGGTCAGCCGCCTCGCTGGTTCGACAATCCCGTGAACGACAACGAGTTCGTATGGGTGCTCAACCGCCATTATCAGTTCTACGATTACGCCGTCGCATACGGCGTCACCGGAGATATGAAGTACGCACAGCGCACCTACGAGGACCTCGTCGATTGGCTGAAAAACTGCCCCTGTCCTCCGATCCCCAAGACGCGCGAAGAGGCGATAGAGGGCTTCGGACGCCCGACGCCGTGGAGAGCGTTCGAGGCGGGAGTAAGAATGTACGATACCTGGCCGAAGGCACTGCTTCTTCTCGACAAGACGGGGCTTCTTTCCGACGAGCTTATAGATATGATAAGGGCGAGCATGTACGATCACGCCTTCGCACTGAAATACGCATCTCCGCTCCTTTGGCCTGAATACGCTTCAAACCATTATCTCGTGGAGAATCTCGGCCTGTTCTACGCAACGCTGTTCCTCTCCGATCTGCCGGAGATCAAACCGCTTCAGGAGCACGCGATGACCGAGATCGGGCACTGCGCGACCGTTCAGCTCACTCACGACGGCGGTCAGATTGAGGGCTGTCCTTCATACCATAATCTCTGCATAGAGCTTCTCGCTTTCTGGGCACTGACCGCAAAGCGTTTCGGCGTGCCGACCGATCCCGAGATCGTCGCTCTGCTCAGAAGGGGTATCGACTACTCCATCTACACGACGCGTCCCAACGGCCAAGGCGTTCCTTACGGCGATTCCGATCCCGACCACGGAGCGGTGAGTGCCGTCGTTCTCGGCACCGTTCTTTTCGACGATCCCTCGTGGTATAAGGCACTTTCCGCCTTCATCCCGCAGGACGTTATACGCCATATATGGGATGCGGACTATCTTTCTTTCCCCGTGATCCCTTACGATGCGCCCGCTTCCGGTGAAAACAAACTTGAGCTTCCTCTTATGAACAGGCAGGAAAAGCTCGGCCAGGTTATGATGAGGAGTGACTGGACGCCGGAGGCGCGCAGTCTGTTCTTCGCCTGCCGTATTCCCGTGCAGAACTCCCACGCGCACATCGACCCCGCAACGATTGATTTTACCGCCTACGGCAAGGCGTTCCTCTGCGACCCGTCCCGCTTCACATACCGTGATGACGACGACCGCAAACTCTTCAAATCGCCCGAAATGCACAACACGGTGACTGTCGGATGCAAATGGCCCTTCCGCTACGTAAGCTCCTGGGGACTTGATCAGATGAAGTCGGGAAGCGTCACAGGTGCGTCGGAGGGCGACGGAGTGATGAGCGCCGCTTGCTCGCAGACGTCTTACGAGCCGCTTATCCACGTGAGAAACGTCGGTCTCATCGACGGCGAATACCTCGTCGTATGGGATAACTTCGCTCCGACGACCGAGGCGGATTATCTCGACGTTTACTACCATACCGATACAACCTCCGTACGCTTCTTCGACAACGGCTTTGTTACCGAGGACGGAGAGGGCGCAAACTTTATCCTGCTCGGAAGCGACGGTTTCAAAGCGTCGAGGATGGACGGGCGCGTTTCCACCACAATGGATGTAGATCATCCCTCGACCCGCTGCCGCTTCCATTCAGAAGGTAAGAACGCCGAGCGCCGTGATTTCGTCGCTGTCGGCGTGCCTTTCAGGGGTGAATGCCCGGACGTTACGGTCCCCGTCATCGACGGTGACACCGTCACGTTCACCGTTGGGGACAAGAAGATCGTTCTTCACCGCACAACCGACGGTTTTGAAAAGACCGTCTGAACGTCGGTACATCGGGATTGTATGAACGGTTAGCGCAAAAAAAGTTAAAAGTATTTGAAAATTACATTCGGGTTGTTGACAAGCACCGTAGTGTATGATACAATATTTCCGTATCAGAGATATTTTTCACGATCAAGGATAATAAGGAGAAAAACAAATGAAACTGATTACTGCTGTCATCAACAAAAGGGATGCAGATAACGTCTGCGACGCTTTGAATGAAAAAGGGTACCGCTTCACAAAGATCACAACGCAGGGCGGTTTTCTCCGCGCAAAAAACCTGACGCTTCTGATCGGAGCGGATGACGACAACGTCGAAGAAACTCTCGGTATCATCCGCACGCATTGCAAGGAGAGAAAAGAGCCGGTGCCGATCTTCACCGACAACTATCAGACGTATGTTTCTTCTGTCGCGGAAGTCATAGTCGGAGGAGCGACCGTATTCGTCACCGACGTCACGTATTTTGAAAGAATGTGATAGTAAAAAAGCACTTCGCGCGAAGTGCTTTTTTCTATGTCGGGACGTCAGTCCAATATCTCCTCTATCATAAGCTTGACGAACTCACAGCTGGTAAAAGCGGCGAACTTCTGATACTTGTCGGATTTACGGCTGTCGGCGAAATCGCAGACGCTTTTTGCGATTATCGCCTTGGGGCGTGGCTCGGTTGCGTGTGCGGCGGCGTAGGCAACGCCGTAGCCCTCCATTTCGAGCCCTTTCGTATCGACGAACCGACCGCGGATCTGCTTTTCGAGTATCGCCTTGTTTGCGACTACGGCAGAGCCCGACGCCATTGCGCCGATATGGACGTGGGTTTCGTTGCGCGGGGAACTGATCGCGCGTTCAAAATACGGGATAAGGTCGGGATCGACGGTGATGGATGTGGGGCGGGGAAGAAAACCGACCTCGCCGAATACTATCTGCGCAATATCCTTTGAAACGTATTTTCCGTTTGAGTAATTCCAGACCATGCTTGCCAGCACGACGTCGCCGTACATCTGCTCGTCGCCGGATTCCTCAAGCGTTCCCGCCGCGATACCGGGCATCATTACGTATTTCGGACGGAAGTGCTCTATCAGCTTCATCGTCAGCGTCGCAGATGCGGTCATACCCATTTCGTCCTGCTTTGCGGCAACGATGGGAAGCCCGCTTTTCGATTCCTTTGCACGGTAATATACCTGATCGTCTCCCTCAAAAGTCACTTCTTCCCAGGAAAACATTCTCATGACCGCTTCATTTTCGGTGTCGGTGACGTATATGAGTGCCGCAAATGATTGATAATCCATGTTTATCCCGTTCCTCCTGCGGCGTTTTCGCCGCGCAGAATAGATTATACTATATTATACCATAAAAATCCGATTTTTGCAAATATAAACAAATAAATCTTCATTAAGAGAAAATATTTTCCTGTTTGTTGCTTTTGCAACAAAAATCATTGATTTTCTCCCGATGTTGTGATAAAATATCTTTGAAACTAAAAGAAGAAAGGCGGAGGCGGCAGAAAAATACCGCTTTCCGTAAGAACGAAAAATGCTTCTGACGAAAAAAGCGCTGAAACTGCTGTCTTCCTGCCCGCTGTTTGAAGGAATGGATGACGGAGCGATAAAAGCCGCCGTCGAATCCCTTGACGGATACGGGAGGACCTACGGAAAAGGCGAATATCTCCACAGATTCGGCGAGCCGCTCACGGCTTTCGGGCTTGTGCTTTCCGGCTCGGTCAAGGTTTGCTCCGACGATCTCGACGGAAACACGATGATAATGGCGGAGGTAAGACCGGGGATCACCTTCGGCGAGTCGCTCTGCTTTCTCCGTGTCCCCGACTCTCCCGTATATATCTACGCGTCGGAGGATACGTCTGTCCTCTGGATGAAGACTGACAAGCTTTTTTCCGGCTCCGATACCGGGCTTCAGAGGCGTTTTGCCGTCCTGCTCGCCCACCGTACACTAAGTATGAACGAGAGGATACAGATCCTTTCAAAGATTTCCATCCGCGAAAAGCTCTGCGTATATTTTGCCTCGCTCGCAAGGAGCTGCGGCGGCAGGGAGTTCACTCTGACGATGAACAGAGAAGACCTCGCCGCGTATATCGGGGCAAACCGTTCGGCTATGTCGAGAGAACTTTCACGGATGAAGAGAGACGGCATAATCGACTGCGACGGGAAAAAAGTAAAATTGCTGAAAACCGCGGATTTTTGACAAATCCGTTGCAAACGCAACGGAAAAGCGGGCGCAAATATGATATAATACTTCCGTACACGGAGGTGTTGCTATGAAAAAATTATTGGTCACGTTTCTTTCGGTCTGCTTTATCATTACGGTTCTTGCGTCCTGCGCAAATCCCATAGACGAAAAGCCCGTCGGCTCAAAACCCACGTCGGGTTCGGTCAGACTCGGAGGGCTGAAAGGCCCGACGAGCTTGGGTATGGTCAACCTCCTTGACGACAACGAAAAGGGTCTGACACGGAACAAATACGATTTCACCATGGCGGTATCGGCAGACGAGTTGACGCCGAAGCTCGCGAAAGGGGACATCGACATAGTTTCCGTTCCTGCAAATCTCGCTTCCGTCCTCTATAATAACCTGAACGGCGGTATCCGCGTAATCGGTCTCAACACCCTCGGGGTACTGTACGTCGTCGAAAAAGGCGGGGAAGAGATAAAGAGCGCAGGCGATCTCAAAGGCAAAACGATCTATGCGACGGGAAAGGGTTCGACACCCGAATACGCCCTCAGCTATCTTCTTTCAGAAAACGGTATCGACATCGAAAAGGATGTGACGGTAAAATGGCAGAACGAGCCGACCGCGATCGTTTCGCAGATGAAGAACGATGCCCACGCAGTCGCAATGCTTCCTCAGCCCTTTGTCACCTCGGCGGCGACACAGCTTGACGATATGCGCGTCGCACTCGATCTCACCGAGGAATGGGAAAAGCTCGGAAAAAGTCTGATCACGTCGGTCATTATCGTCCGCAAGGATTTTGCCGACGGTAACGCGGAAGCCGTGAAGAAGTTTCTTAATGACTGCAAGGCGTCGGTGGATTTCGTGAACGGAAACACGGACGAAAGCTCTCTCCTCGTCGAAAAGTACGGTATCATCAAGGCGGGAATTGCGAAAAAAGCGATCCCGCAGTGCCATATAACGGCGATATACGGTGAGGAAATGAAGACCGCGGTTTCGGGTTATCTCTCGATTCTTTTCGGTCAGAACGCAAAGGCAGTCGGCGGAAAGCTCCCGCCCGACGATTTCTATC
>JAGHTD010000122.1 GCA_018065475.1 Candidatus Colimorpha enterica | reverse complement strand
CTCCATAGACAAAGCAAAGGAAGTCAAGAAAAAGCTCGACGACAACGGGCTTGCGGTATGGTCGATCGGTTCCCCCATCGGCAAGATCGAGATCGACGGCGATTTCGGCTCTCATTTCGACAAATACCTCCACACGCTGGAGCTTGCCGAGGTGCTCGGAGCAAAAACTATCCGTCTCTTCTCCTTCTACCACACCAACGTCGCGATCAGCGATTCCCTTCTTGACAGCGTATGCGAAAAGCTGACGAAGTTCGTCTCCGCCGCCGACGGAACGGGCATCCTTCCCTGCCACGAAAACGAAAAGGGCATTTACGGCGACAACGCCGAGAGATGTCTCAAAATATTTGAGAACGTCCCCGGTCTCGGCGGCGTGTTCGATCCCGCAAACTTCATCCAGTGCGGTCAGGACACCCTTGAGGCGTGGAAGATGCTCGGCAGATACATCACGTATTTCCACATCAAGGACGTCGCCGACGACGGAACGATAGTTCCCGCCGGCTACGGTCTCGGACACATCCCCGAGATCGCCGTCAAGTACCTTGCAAAGGGCGGAGAGGTCATGACGCTTGAGCCCCACCTCCACATCTTCGACGGTCTCGGTGCGCTCGAAAAGGGAGGCGACAAGACTACCGTCGCGGAGTTCAGATACGCCTCCAACAGAGAAGCGTTCGACGCCGCAGTATCCTCGCTGAAAAAAATACTGTTCTGAAAGGACAAATAATATGAGAATAGGAATGCAGCTTTACACCCTCAGAGACTACTGCAAAACGACTGAGGACTTTGCCGAAACGCTCAAGAAAGTAGCCGACATCGGCTACAAATTCGTCCAGGTATCCGGCACCTGCGCTTACGAGGCGGAATGGCTGAAGGAACAGCTTGACAAGAACGGCCTTGCCTGCCCCCTCACCCACTACGATCAGGAAAAGATGATCAACACCCCCGAGGCGACCGTAAGCTTCCACAACGTCTTCGGATGCAAGCATATCGGTCTCGGCGGAGTTCACGGTTTCTTCGGTGATCTCACCGCCTTCGATCCCTTCCTCCCCGCTTCAAGCAGGCGGCAAAGGAGATCCACGACCTCGGATCCATGGTAATGTACCACAGCCACCACATGGAGTTCAACCGCCTCCCCGACGGCAGAAACTACCTTGAGCTCCTCGCCGACACCATCCCCGCCGATCAGCTCGGCTTCACCCTCGACACCTACTGGGTACAGATGGGCGGCGGCAACCCGACCGAATGGCTGAATAGGCTCAGCGGCAGAGTTCCCTGCATCCA
>JAGHTD010000121.1 GCA_018065475.1 Candidatus Colimorpha enterica | reverse complement strand
GTCTAAATGTTATATAATATTATGGTATCAAAGAAATCGGAAAATGTTATCATGAATAAAAAAGAGTTTTTGCGGGGGATGAAGTCCTCCGTCCCAATATTTCTCGGCTACCTCGGCGTATCGGTTGGCTTCGGCTCCGCCGCCTACTCGAAGGGTATCCCTCTCCCCGTGATTGTGCTGATTTCGCTCACCAATCTCACAAGCGCGGGGCAGTTTGCTGGGATAGGTATAATCGGCGCGTCGGGAACCCTCTTTGAGCTTTTTGTCTCTCAGTTCATGATAAACAGCAGATATTTTCTTATGAGCATTTCCCTCGGTCAGCAGATGAAGGACTTTTCTCTGCCCAAACGTCTCCTCTGCGCTTTCTCGAATACCGACGAGATCTTCGCGGTAGCAAACGGCGAGGAAAAGCTGTCGTTTTCATTCTACGCCGGACTGTCGGTACCGCCATATATAGGCTGGGCTCTCGGCACGCTTATCGGCGGCGTGGCGAGCATGATCGTTCCGCCAGAGCTAAAATGCGCCCTCAACATAATGCTTTACGCCATGTTCGTCGCAATCGTTCTTCCCAAGTGCCGTAAGACAGACACGCTCATCTGCGTTCTCATCACCGCGGCGATCAGCACCGTCATTTATTTCGTTCCCGTATTCTCGTTCATTACGGACGGTTTTGCTATCATAATCTCGACGCTCATTTCCTCGGTCTTTTGCGCGCTCGTTTTCAGGGAGGCAGGAGAATGAAGAATTATTTTGCCTATCTCGCAGTAATGGCGATAACGACCTATCTTCTGAGAGTTATCCCTCTTATCTTCAATAAGGAAATAAAGAGCGGATTTATCAACCGTGTGATCTATTTTATCCCGGCGGCCTGTCTGACCGCAATGACCTTCCCTTCTGTCCTCTTTTCCACGTCTTCGGTGATAAGCGGGATCGCGGGCTTCGTCACGGCGATCGTAATATCACTTTTTTTCAAAAATCTCGTTATTTCCGCGGCGGTTTCCGCCGTTGCGGTGCTCATCGTCGAGCTGATCATAAAATAAGGAGGAAATATGAAAAAACATCTGTCTGCCGTTCTTGTCATTCTGGCTGTGATTATCCTTTCGTCCTGCGGCAAAGCGTGGCTCGGATTTGATGACGAAGACCTGTCGAAGTACGTCACGCTCGCGGAGTTCACGCCTATCGAAAGACTGATCTACGAGCCAACGGAGGATGAAATATCCGCCTCATTCACAGAGGCGGTCAACGAGCATCTCGTCCCGGTGATCACCGACGGCGCATACGGCGGCAATATGATCGCAAAATGCGTCATATACGTTTTCGTGAACGGAGAAAGCGATCCCGAAATGACGCTTAACGATTACGAAATAACGATGGGAAACTTTCTGTCGGATTATATCACGGGAAAGAAAAGCGGAGATACAGCCGAGGCAAAGGCCATAAGCAAGTCGCTCCTCTTCCCTTTGTCGGATGACGGAGAAAAGATAGATCTTAAGATCAATATTATCTCCGTAAAAAAGTATGAGATCCCGGAGTTTGACGAGAAGTTCTGCTCGACTGTAAGGCCGGGCTGCCGCACCGAAAGCGAGCTTAAAGAAAGAATAGCCGGGGAGATCAAAAAGGCAAAGGAAGAAGAACACAACCTCGACGCATTCTATAAGAACTGGTCAGATTACTGCGCCGGGTGTACTTTTTCCGAACTGCCTTATGAATTATATATCGGATATTTCAACGGAATGAAATACGCCTACGAAGCTCTTGCCGAAAGCGCAGGCGTTTCATACAGGGATTACGTCGAAAAGTATTGCGATACGACGGTCGAGGAACTCGAAAAAACGATGATCGATAAAGCGATCTCGAAAGCCAAGACATCGCTCATCGTTTTTGCGACAGCCAAAAAGGCAGGAATAACCGTAACGGAAAGCGATCTCTTCTCATACGCGGAAAAAATCGCCGAAAGCTCGGAAGGCGAGTTTGAATCCGCGGATGAAGTCATCCTCTATTACGGCGAAGACGAACTGAAAGAAGAATACCTTATGACTCTTATCACGGAGCATTATACGAAAGAATAATATCATGAACAGTATTGCTGCAAGAACATGGCTTGAAATTGACCGAGAGGCCATCGTCTCGAATCACGAAAACGTGAGAAAGAGCCTAAGGAACGGGACGAAAATATATTCTGTTGTAAAGGGAGACGCTTACGGTCACGGCGCGATCGAAATAGCAAATCTCCTTTCCGGCAGGACAGACGGCTTCTGCGTCGCAACGGCGTACGAAGCCCTCGAACTCAGAAACAGCGGTATAGACAACGATATCGTCGTTCTCGGAGGAATATCCGAAAACGAATATGAGGATATAAGGAACAGCGGAATTATGCCGTCGGTCCTTTCATACGACGAAGCGGTCAGAATGGCGTCGCCACGCGGCGTTCCGAATCTCAACGTATGGATCCCCGTTGACACCGGAATGGGGCGGATCGGATTTCCCGACAACGAAAACGGACTAAACGAGATAATCGGGATATGCAGGATCGAAGGGATAAAAATATCCGCGGTATTCACCCACCTCGCCCGTGCCGACGAAAAAGACAAATCCAACGCAAAAGAACAGATAGAGAGATTTCTGTCGTTCAGACAAAAGCTCATCGACGCCGGACTTGAAGGAACGATGTTCAGCGTATCGAACAGCGCGGCGATACTTGAGCTTGAGCCCAAGCTCGATATAGTCCGCGAAGGCATCCTTCTCTACGGCATTTATCCTTCTGACGAAGTAAAGCATACCGTGGACGTAAAACCCGCATTGTCGCTTAAAACCAAGATAGAATATATAAAGACCGTCCCCGCCGGAACGGGCATCAGCTACGGTCACACCTTCGTGGCAAAGAGAGAAACGAAGGTCGCAACCCTCGTCTGCGGATATGCCGACGGCTACCCGAGATGCCTGACAAACAAGGCACAGGTACTTATAAGAGGAAAAAGAGCTCCGCTGATCGGCAATATCTGTATGGATCAGATGATGGCTGACGTCACAGACATTGAGGGCGTAAAGGTCGGCGACACGGTGACGCTCATAGGAACAGACGGTGAAAACGCGATCACTTTTGAGGAGGTCGCAGACGCCGCGGGCACCATTCCCTACGAGATCATGACCAACCTTTCAAAGCCGAGAGTTCCGAAAATATATATTTGAC
>JAGHTD010000187.1 GCA_018065475.1 Candidatus Colimorpha enterica | reverse complement strand
TGTGTATTCGGCGGGGGTGACGTTGCCGGAAGTGGTAACGTCGCCCGCTCCGGAGCCGGAAGCCGTCGTGTCGCCGGAATCGGGATTGTTGTTTTTACAGGATGAAACCGAAACAATAACTGCTATGATCAAAAGAGCCAAAAGAATGATCTTCTTCATATATTATTCGTCCTTTCAGATTTTCGTGTATATTATACCACTTTCGGTACGGATTGTCAATAAAGCCGACGTTTTTTTCTGATTGTTTACATATTTATAATATATTGTATTCCGCCCGCCGGCGGGTTTTCTATTGACAGAAAAACGGCAAAGTGGTATAATTTTTCATATCAGAATGAACGGAGAAAACGACATGATATTTGAACCCGAACTTATGACCTTTGCCGACGGCAGACAGGTCACAGCCGAAAACTGGGCTGACAGAAGAAAAGAAATAATCGACATCCTGAGCCATGAGGAGTACGGATACACTCCCGCCGCTCCCGCAAAGGTGACGGGGACCGTCGTATCGACGGAAAAGAAGATGTGCGCGGGTCACGCAGTGCTTGAAAAGACGGAGATCACGTTTGACACGCCCTCGGGACCGTTCACCTTCCCCATACTGTATTTCAGACCAAACGACGGCGGGAAGCACCCGCTTCTCGTTCAGATATGCTTCCGGAACAGCATTTACGACTCCTATTGGTCGCCGGAGGAGATAATCGACAGGGGCTACGCCCTTGCCGGCTTCTGCTACACCGACGTGACGGGCGACAACGGCGATTTTGAAAGCGGTATCGCCGCTTTATATCCCCGCGACGAAAAGACCGGCTGGGGCAAGATCGGAATGTGGGCGTTTGCGGCGAGCAGGGTCATCGACTATCTCGCCGAAAAACCCGAGATAGATAAGGACAATATCGGCGTCTGCGGACATTCCCGCCTCGGCAAGACCGCGCTCTGGTGCGGTGCGCAGGACGAGAGGATAAAGTTCATCCTTTCAAACTGCTCCGGCTGTTCCGGCGCCGCCTACGAAAGGGCGAAACACGAGGGCGGCGAGACGATCGCCGACATCACGGGAAAGTTCCCCTTCTGGTTCTGCGGAAATTACCTGAAATATGCGGAAAAACCCGAGGCACGCCCCTTCGACCAGCATTTTCTCATCGCCGCGTCGGCTCCCCGATACGTTTCGGTCAACAGCGCGTCACTCGACAACTGGGCGGATCAGTACGGAGAACAGCTTTCCGTTATCGCCGCCTCTCCCGTATGGGAGCTTCTCACGGGAACCGGCTACAACGGCGTAAAAAGAAGGGCAAAGGTCGGCGAACGCTTCCTTTCCGGCAATCTCTCCTATTCTCTCCGCGACGGAGTCCACTTTTTCAGCCGCAACGATTGGAACACCTGGATGGACTTTATCGGTAAGCATATATGAACAAGGTGATTTCATTCGTGAAAAAGCAGGCGATGGTGATCCTGTCGCTTTTCGCGGCGATAATCTCGCTTTTCATCACGCCGCCGAGCATGGAGCTCGTCAGGTCGATAGACTGGAAGACGCTCGCCACGCTCTTTATGCTGCTGAGCGTCCTTGACGGCTTCAAGCACGAAAATCTGTTCCGCCCGGTCATAAAGCTGACCGACAGGATAGGCGGTATGACGGGGCTCAGTTTCTTCCTCGTCTTCGGGGTATTCTTCTCCTCGATGTTCGTCACAAACGACGTTTCGCTGATAATCTTTGTCCCGCTGACGATCCTGCTTTTCAGACAGAGGGACAGAGAGCAATACATCCTGCCGATAATCGCGCTCGAGAACGTAGCGGCGATCCGCGGCTCGCTCCTCACCCCCTTCGGCAGTCCGCAGAACCTCTTTCTGTTCTCAAACAGCGGGATAAGTGTAGGCAATTTTCTCCTTATGATGCTCCCGATATGGCTCGGAAGCATGGTGCTCATCTCCCTTTTCATCTTCTTTATCTGCCGTAAGGAACGCGGGCAGAACAGCGGCGTTTCGGACAGCAAGGCGGGAGAATGGACGAAAGAGGGAAGGGTGAAACGCATAGTTTATCTCGTCCTTTTCGTGATCATCATCCTCTGCGTCGTCACGAGGACGGCGTATTGGCCCTACGTGACGCTCTTCGTCGTGATCGCTCTGCTCGTGTTTGACCGGGGGGTATTCCTCCGCGTCGATTACGCCCTGCTCGTCACCTTCCTCTGCTTCTTCGTGTTCTCGTCGTCGCTCGCCGCAAACGGCGGTATATCGGCGTTCCTCCGTGAGCACGTCGCGGGCAACGAATACTGGTGGAGCATAGGCATAAGTCAGATAATCTCAAACGTCCCCGCGTCGATAGTCCTCTGGCCCTTCACGACGGATCTGAAGGCGCTGATCTACGGTCTCGACACCGCCGGGCTGGTCTCCGTCATCGGTTCGCTCGCCTCGGTCATCAACCTCCGCCTCTACGTCAGGGAATATCCCGAAGGCACGAAGGACTTTATGAAGGTCTTTGAGATCGTCTCCCTCGCCTTCTTCGTCCCCGTAGTGCTTTTGCAGCTTCTTCTGATATGATGACCGCAGACTGAAAAATCCGCACAAATGAGGTTTTTGATATGAAGACATACGAAGAATTGCGCCGGACGCTCCCGTGGCAGAGAAAGAAGGCAGAAGCATGAAGCGGGCAAGCGGCGTGCTTATGCACGTTTCCTCCCTTTGGGGCGATTATTCCGAGGGCTCTTTCGGCTCGGAAGCCCGTGAGTGGATCGACTTCCTTGCCGACTGCGGCTTTTCCTATTGGCAGGTGCTTCCGTTCTGTCTGCCGGACGACTACAATTCTCCCTACGCCTCCTATTCGGCGTTCAGCGGCAATCCGTTTTTCGTCGATCTGCCGACTCTTAAGAATGAAGGTCTGCTGACGGAGGCGGAACTGCTGTCCGCAAGGCAGAAAACGCCCTATATGTGCGAGTTTGACCGCCTGCGTGAAGAGCGGTTTGCGCTTCTGGCGAAGGCCGCGGGACGTTTTAACGACAGGCAGGCGATCAGCGCGTTTCTTGATGCTAACAAGCCCGTGGCGGATTTCTGCCGTTATATGGCTCTGAAAGAAGCCAACGGTCAGAGGGCGTGGACGGAATGGACGACGGATATTCCCGACGAAAAAGTGCTTGCCGTCTGGCAGTTCATAGAATACGAGTTTTTCACACAGTGGAAAGCCGTCAAGGCGTACGCCAAAGAGAAAGGGGTCGCCGTCATCGGCGATATACCGATCTACGTTGCGTGGGATAGTGCCGACGTTTGGGCGGATCCGGGGCAGTTCCGACTTGATGAGGACAATAAGCCCTCCTGCGTGGCGGGCGTGCCGCCGGATTACTTCTGCGCAGACGGTCAGCTGTGGGGCAATCCGCTCTACGATTGGGATGCGATGAAACGTGACGGCTATGCGTGGTGGTGCGAACGGATGCGCTTTATGACCTCGCTTTTTGACGGCGTCCGTATCGACCATTTCAGGGGGCTGGAATCCTATTACAGCATTCCGGCGGACGAAAAGACGGCGAAAAACGGCAAATGGGTCAAGGGCCCGGGCATGGATCTGATTTCCGCCCTGAAACCGGTGTGTGAAAACTCTCTCATCATCGCGGAAGACCTCGGCGACATCACGCCCGAAGTTCATCGGCTTGTCGGGGACAGCGGTTATCCCGGAATGCGCGTCCTGCAATTCGGATTTTTAGGCGATCCCGATTCCCCGCATCTCCCTCACAATTACGTGAACAACTGCGTTGCCTATACCGGCACGCACGATAACAACACCCTGCTTGGCTACGTCTGGGAACTCAGCGACGAAAACCGCCGCCGACTGCTTGCCTATTGCGGCTACACGGGCGACGATTGGGACAAAAGCTATGATGCGATCCTCCGCACGATGTTTGCGAGCTCCGCTGGGCTTCTGATCCTGCCCGTTCAGGATCTGCTTCTTTACGGCAGCGATACCCGCCTCAACACCCCCGGCAAGGGAACGGGAAACTGGAGCTACCGCATAACGCGTGAACAGCTTGCGGCGGTGGACAGAGGAAAGTTCCGCCTGTGGAACGAGTTGTACGCAAGAAAATGACCTGCGGATCGGCGTTTTCCGCCCGCGTAAGAATGAACTTATAAAAAGGGCTCATCGAGCCCTTTTTCTGTTGATTTTTGTTATTACGCCATTTTCTCAAGCATTTTGAGAGTTACGCTGTATTTGAGCTCCTCGCCTGCTTCGAGAGCTCTCAGCTCGTAGAGCATATAGTCCGCCATTCTGTGGACTTCGTTTCCGAGAGAGCCGGCGATGTGGGGCGTCATGAAGACGTTGGGCATCTTGTAGAAGGGGGAATCCTCCTTCGGGGGCTCGGGCCAGGTTACGTCGAGGACAGCCGTTCTGTCGGGGCACTCGGTGAGAGCGTCGATGAGGTCCGCCTCAACTACCTGCGCACCGCGTCCGGTGTTGACGAAGGTCGCATTGGGCTTCATGAGCTTGAATACGTCCTTGTTGAGCATACCGACGGTGTGCTCGTTGTTTGCGAGGTGGTTGGAGATGACGTCGGCTTCTCTGAAGATCGTGGGAATATCGACGAGCTCGATGCCGAGGGCGTCTGCCTTTTCCTTGGTAAGAGAAGTGGAGGAAACGAGGACACGGATGTTTTCGAGGTTCTTCTTTACTCTCTCGATAGCCATCTGGGAGATCATGCCGTAGCTGATGAAGCCGAATGTGGCGTCATAGTTGCCGGGATGACCGTCGTGGTGCCAGCCGGAGGGAGAGGTGAGGTTTCTGTGAGTGGAGAAGAAGCCAGTGTTTGCGAGGGACATAACGGCGAAGGTGTACTCTGCAACGGGAACTGCGTTAGCTACCCATGCGGAGAATACGAGGATACCGCTCTCGATGAAGGGGCGCGCGAAGAACTGTACCGAACCTGCGGCGTAGAATACTGCCTTGCAGTTGGGGAGGTACTCGGCGATCTGCTCCTTTGTGAAGGGGATCATTCCCCAGGTGGAGAAGAGGTAGTCGGCGCTCTGAAGAAGCGTCTTGTACTCGTCGATCATATCCTTCGTTACGGTCTTTCTGCCGATCGGGAAATCCACGATCTCGGCGATGTTTTTGTAGGTTGCCTCGGAGTAAACGGAGTCGTTTGAACCGCCGCCTACGAATACTGCAATTTTCTTGCTCATGATGATATATCCTTTCTTATCTCTGAACTCTGCCCGAGCCGTCGCCGCCTGCGAGCTTTTCAACTTCCTTGACGCTTACGCGGTTGAAGTCGCCTTCAACGCTGTGCTTGAGAGCGGATGCCGCAACTGCGAACTCGATCGCGCCCTTGCAGTCCTTACCGGTGAGGAGGGAGTAGATAAGACCTGCTCCGAAGGAGTCGCCGCCGCCGACGCGGTCAACGATGTGGAGGTGGTAGGACTTGGAGAAGTAGCACTCGTTTCCGTCGTAGAGCATAGCCGCCCAGTCGTTGTCGTTTGCGGAAATGGAGGTACGGAGAGTGATCGCTACCTTCTCGAAACCGAAACGGTCAGCGAGCTGTTTAGCGACGGAGCGGTAGCCCTCGGTGTTGAGCTTTCCGCCGTAGATGTTGTTGTTTTCGGGCTCGATTCCGAATACGTCCTTTGCGTCCTCTTCGTTTGCGATGCAGACGTCAACGTACTTGCAGAGCTCGCCCATTGCGGCGTTCGCCTCGGCTCTCGTCCAGAGCTTGCCGCGGTAGTTGAGGTCGCAGGAGATCTTGACGCCCTTTGCCTTTGCGGCGATGCACGCCTGCTTGCAGATCTCTACGAGGTTGGGACCGAGAGCGGGAGTGATTCCGGTGAAGTGGAACCAGTCTGCGCCTTCAAAAATGTCGTCCCAGTCGAAGTCGGAGGGCTGTGCCTCCTGGATAGCGGAGTGAGCTCTGTCGTAAATGCAGACGGAGCCTCTCTGGGAAGCGCCCTTCTCGAGGAAGTAGATACCTACTCTGTTTCCGCCGCGGGTGATCTTGGAGGTGTCAACGCCGAAATATCTGAGGGAGTTGACTGCCGCCTGACCGATCGCGTGCTCGGGGAGCTTTGTTACGTAGCAGCTGTCGAGGCCGAAGTTTGCGAGGGAGACGGAAACGTTTGCCTCACCGCCGCCGAACGTCGCCTGGAGCTGATCGTCCTGGAAAAATCTGTAATATCCGTTGGGAGCCAGACGGAGCATTATCTCTCCGAATGTAACTACTTTCTTATTAGCCATTTCTTGCCTCCTTAACAATTTCGATGGAATCACGGCAGAGTTTTACGATCTCGTCCCACTTGCCGTTCTCTACGAGGTCGGTCGGAGCCATGTAGGAGCCGCCGCACGCGCAGACTGCTTTGCAGGAGACGTAATCCTTGAGGTTTTTGAGGGATACGCCGCCGGTGGGTATGATTTTGAGCATGGGAAAGGGTGCGCTCATCGCCTTGATCTTTGCGAGGCCTCCCGCCTGCTCTGCGGGGAAGAACTTGACGACTTTAAGTCCCTTGCGGAGAGCCGCCTGATACTCGGAAGGAGTGGTGCAGCCGGGGTAAACGGCAACGCCCTTGTCAATGCAGTACTGGACGAGCTCGGGATCGAATCCGGGGGAGATGATGAACTTTGCACCCGCTTCGACAGCGGCATCGACCTGCGCCTCGGTGAGGACGGTACCCGCTCCGACGAGCATAT
>JAGHTD010000162.1 GCA_018065475.1 Candidatus Colimorpha enterica | reverse complement strand
AGCGTATAGAGAAACCGTAGCGCGGGGATATTGGCACCGAATCCCGACATCAGAGAAAAGACGAGCCATATCCCGCACAGTACAAAGGTCGGAATCAGCTTATTCGGGTTTTTCAAAAGATTTTTCAATTCACTTATCAAAGCAGTGAAAAAACCTATTTTGTTTTCGCTTTCCATAATAATGCCTCCTTAAATCATCTTTGCGTAAACGCTATGGCAATAATAAGAAGCCCGAACAGCAAAAGCGCAATACCGAATGCTTTTTCGCCGCCCTTTCCGTTCACCAGAAACTCTTCCGGTTTATCGGGATTATACATCACGGGCGAAACATCGCCAACTTTGAATTCACTTTTGTTGTGGCTGTAAATGCCGCCGCTTTTACGGATAACGCCTCCGTTGACAGTGAACTCATAGATCGGGGTGTATGTGCATTTTTTGCGCGTGCCCGCTTTGTCTGCTTCATCAACGTCTTTTTTGATTTCTGCAATTACTGCGGATGCAAAAACTGTACAGCGTTTTTTCTTCTTGGCTCCCTGATAAAGAATGATGATACCTATACCAGAAATCACTGCTCCCACAATGAGATAAATAGCAAATGGCTCCATATTGTTTTTCTCCATTTCTTCAAAACAAGATTCCGGGAATCCTTGTTGTATCAAAATACACCTTCATATAATATATTATATCCGAATATTAGGATAAATGCAATAGAGAATGGAAAAAAACAGAAACTATTTTTACGGAATTTGAGGGATTCGAACCCTTATTTGATATATGCAGGACTTGACACATAATCACTTATTACAAAAATAGTCTTCAAAAATTGAAGTATTTTTGCCTTTTCTCGATGCGAAAAATGACTTGGAATCATCCAAGTCATTTTTTATTATGAATTTCAAGTATTCACGCCCGCATTTTGCGGGCTTTTTCGGTATAAAAAGCAGCGATCAATCGCCCGATATGTCTTGACATTAGCACAAATAAATGTTATAATAATCGCGAATGGGCATTTTCTGTCGGAATTATCTGAAATAATGCCGAAAAATGTATTTTCATAATAATATCTGTTTTGGAGGATAAGAAAATGAAAAAAATCGTAGCGCTATTGCTTTCGTTCGTTATGCTGATTGCATTTGCGGCCTGCGCCAGCAAAACCGGTCCCGGTGCCTCAGGCAGTTCGGAAGAGGAGAAGACTTCCGCAAATACTTCATTCCCGGAGGGAGATCCCGCTGAATATAGCCGTGAGTATTGGGAAGAGAAATATCCCGGCGAGAACATCTGTCCGTTTCAGATTGACGAAAACGGTGTAGAGCGCAATTATTATTGGATTTCCGGTTTTGACGGTTGGAACGGAACGTTTGAAAGCTGGCTCAGCCAGCCCTTTAACTGGAACGGTTGGCACAAAACCGAAGACGGCTGCATCGTGAACAAGGACGAAACATTGAAAATCACCGATGACTGGGCAAACGGTGACGAAGCCATGTCGAGTTACTGCACGGTAACAACTGAAAAATATGATAAAGACAACGCCGGCAATCAGAAGTAAAGCATTGATTTCCTGCTCCGAGACAAACTCATTCGCAAGCTTTATTTTGATTGACAAATAATATGAAACGTACCTGCATTCCGGCAGCGACCGTGTGTAGAACGACTCTGCTATAAATATTTTGTAAATATAATAGATTTGTGCAAAAAAATGACTTGGGATCATCCAAGTCATTTTTCGTTTTGGGGGGCGAATATGTACGCCCGAATTTCTGCGGGTGCTTCGCAGATCAGAAAGTGTTTTTGAACTATATTCACGGATTAATCGTAATTTCTGCCTTAGTAGAATCCGCTTCGATATACACCCAATACGTAAAATTCGGCCAACCGCCAAAGGTCAAATCTACTGTTGTAGGAACTCCTTTTTCAAGCTGTACCGATTTGGAATCACCTGCCGCAAGGTTATCTTCGCTCTGCTGACAATGAAGCTTGATATTTACCTCTTGATCTACGGACGAAATCAGTTCAACTGTAATTGTGTTATTAGGATCATATCCGCTTTCAATTTGTATTTTCTTAATGCTCAACTGAACTGTTGAACCCGATTTGAACACGCTTGTCAGATTGACCGTGTAGTCGCCCTTATTGTAAGTGCCTTTGTAGTAATCATAGGGAGCGTAATACCATGCGTTATTAACATTGGTCTTGAATTCGTCGGTGATCTCAAGAACCTTGCCTTCACCAAAGTGCGTTTCGACAAGGCAGATCTGAGATAAGTCGGGAGTCAGGCGATATATCTTTCCCGAGCACTCGATCCACATGGTTCCGTGCTCAACGGGATATTGCCCGCCGCCGATTTCGAGCTCGTCATCGGAAAACTTCGGGACTGTTTCTCCGGTTTGCTTCATTGCTTTCAGTGCATCAATGATTTCATATGCCACATTGCAGGCGCCGACCGTTTTGACAGAGATGCCCCAACCGTCCCACATATATCGCAGGAGCTTGACCTCGACCTCATATCCGGAAAGTGTAGGTTCTTCGCTCGGATATACATCAATTGCCGTGATCTCATATTGAGGGGTCCAGCCACCCGGAGGATTGATATCATCCAATTTTTTGATTACATCATTATGATCAACAACAACGACATCCTTTTCATTCAAACCGGTGAAATCATTCCAAAGAACGCGGTAAAGATGCCCTTCGGTATCGTAGGCGTAGAAGCAATATGGGGCACCGTCTTTATACTCAAAACTCACACAGCTTGGAAGAGTTTCCGCGATAGTCAGTGTAATGGTCAAGCGTTTGCCGTCCGGATTTTGTTCCTCATTATTTCCCGATGGATTTCGGGATTCCGCACAGCCTGTCAGAGCTGCAAGCAGCATAATAAGAGTCAATGTTATGGTAAGCATTCGTTTCATTCGGGTGTCTCCTTTCATTAAGCAAAAGAAAATAATTTCTCGGACGAGTACGGTAAACTATAATTTTGGCAATATACACTATCGTTGTCACTGACGTTTTCGGCGTATATCTGCGAGCCGTTAAGAGTATATTCGTGGTTTGCGGTCGGGTGTCAATATAGTGCCGACGGGGAAACGGAGATGTAATCAATTCCGATTTCCGCCCAAACCCCGGAAAACTTTTTGTCGGACGCAAGCTCGCCGCAGATGCCCGACGTGATCCCGTGCCTGCGGGCGGCGTCGGCGGTCATACGGATGAGCGTCATCACCGCTTCATATCCGGGATCGCAGAAATGCTCGAGCCGTCCGTTCTGACGGTCAACTGCATAAGTGTATTGTGCAAGGTCGTTCGTTCCTATCGAAAGAAAATCGACTTTCCCGGCGATAAGGTCTGCCGACAGCGCCGCCGCGGGAGTTTCGATCATCGCACCCCGAAGCGGTATTCTGTAAGGAATGTTTCCGTCGGACAGTTCGCGCGCGGCAAGAGAGATCGTCTCATTGATCTTGTCTATGTCACCGCAGGAGTTCACCATAGGGAACATAATGCGCAGATCGCCGTAAACAGCCGCCCTCAGCAAAGCTCTGATCTGTGTCTTGAAAACCTCGGGATAAACCGTATAAACCCGGAGCCCCCTTGTGCCGAGCGCGGGGTTATCCTCACTTTCGAGCGGAAGGGCTTCGACGTTTTTGTCCGAGCCGATGTCGAAGGAACGCACAGTGACCGGTTTCCCACCGGCTTTTTCGAGGATTGATCTGTAAACCGAGAGCTGAACTTCCTCACCCGGCAGATCTTTTCTTCCGAGATACAGATATTCGGTGCGGAAAAGTCCGATCCCGTCGCACTTTTCAAACAGTTCGTCCCCGATCTCGGCAGGGCCGCCGACGTTCACCATTATTTTGTAGGGTAAATCACCCG
>JAGHTD010000157.1 GCA_018065475.1 Candidatus Colimorpha enterica | reverse complement strand
CTGCGTATCCTCCGAGTTCAACTCCAAGATCGGCGTTCCGATCTCCGCTATCATATTCGGCGGCAGACGCGCAAAGACCGCTCCTCTCGTATATCAGTCCTTTGACTGGCAGCACGGCACCTTCGGCGGCTCCATCATGGCTTCCGAGACCACCGCGGCCGCTTCCGGAGCTGTCGGCGTAGTACGCCGCGATCCTATGGCAATGCGTCCCTTCGTCGGCTACAATATGGGCGACTACTTCGCACACTGGCTCGAAATGGGCAAGAAGATCCCCAATCCTCCCGCTATCTTCCACGTCAACTGGTTCAGAACCGATGACGAAGGCAAGTTCATCTGGCCGGGCTACGGAGACAATATGCGCGTTCTTCTCTGGATCCTTGACCGCGTTGCAGGCAAGGCGATCGCAAACAAGACCGCTATCGGCTACATCCCCGACAGCAAGGAGATCAACGTCGAGGGTCTCGACATCACTCGCGAAGCAATGGAAAGTCTTCTTACCGTCGATAATGCCGCTTGGCTCGAGGACATCGAGAACATCAAGGAGTTCTACGCTCTCGTCGGCGACAGAGTTCCCGCAGAGCTCAAGGACGAGCTTGCCGCTCTCGAAGCACGTCTCAAGGCGTAAATCGAATACAGGAAAAGCCCGCGATCGCGGGCTTTTCTCTTATCATCCGATGCGGCGCTTGACAAAACGGCGCAAAAAAGCTATAATATTGATATTACGGAGGCACGGTATGGACGGACAGTACACATCAATCTCATATTTCTACGATAAGCTCAACTCGGAGGTGGATTATCCCGCGTGGACCGATCACATCTGCCGCCGGCTTGAAGAAAACGGAATAGAAAAGGGGCGTCTCGTTCTCGACCTCGCCTGCGGAACGGGAACGGTGGCGCTCGGGCTTGCCGAAAAAGGTTACGACGTGATAGGCGTCGATCTTTCAGCCGAAATGCTCAACGCCGCAAGGGAGAAGGACAGAGACGGAAAGGTCCTTTGGCTTTTGCAGGATATGACCGACTTTGAGCTTTACGGCACCGTGGGGGCGATCGTCTGCTGTCTCGACAGCGTGAATTACATTCTGAAAAAAGATAGCCTCGCAAGATTTTTTTCTCTCTGCCGAAACTACCTCGACCCCGACGGGATCCTCATTTTCGACGTAAACTCGCCCTATAAGTTCAGAAACGTTTACGGGAACAACCACTACATTCTCGAAGACGACGGCGTTTACTGCGGGTGGAAAAACTATTTCAACCCCAAGACCGGTATCTGCGATTTCGAGCTTTCCTTCTTCGCCGAAGGCGAAAACGGGTGGGAGAGATACGACGAGACACAGCGCGAAAAAATGTGGTCGCCGAGAACGCTCGAAACGCTCATAAAAGACAATTCCTTCACCATCATCGGCAAAGCGTCCGACCTCGACGGCTCGCCCGTTGACGAAACGTCGGAGCGTATTCATTACGTCTGCAAGGTAAATAAGTGATCAAAAGCAAAAACCGCCTTCCGGCGGTTTTATTTTTTACAGTTCGATCACGACGTCGCCGCCGCAGAGGTTGTAGCTTTCTGCGACGTGGAGCTTTTCCATCCAGCGTCTCGTCTTGACGGTGTTCCAGATATGGGTGTCGAAGCCCTTGCCATTGTCGTTGTTCCACAGCCAGAGGGGTGCCGTATAAAAGCAGTACTGGGGGTCAATCGCCTTATATACCTCTTCGGTAACGCCGTTCTGTCCGTGATGAGCCATCTGACAGTAGTCGCTCTTGAGCGCGTCGCCGTATTCGCCGAGGAGTTTGAGACCGCCCTCTTCTCCGAGGTCGCCGAGGAAGATGAACTTCTTACCGCAGAAGGTGAAGGAAAATACGGTCGAGGAGTTGTTTGTCGAGTTTTCGTAGAAGCTCTGATCCGACGTGTAGAGGATGTCGAAATCAATTCCGCCGATCCTGTATCTGTCTCCCTGCGAGACTATGCAGACCTTATCCGCAAAGAGGGGGAGGTCGTGATAGAAATCAAGAGGCGCGGGATCGTTGTCGGATCTCAGACAATACTGCGCTGACGGGAAGTTGTAATATACCTCGTCAAAGGTCACCTCGTCGCGGTGGTTTTCGACTATCTCGCAGAACGCCCAGATGTGGTCGTTGTGCGCGTGGGTGAGGATCCAGCCGTCAACGTGAGGCACCTCCCTGCCCGTGACCTCTCTTAACTTTTTGAGCAGCGGCTCGGCATCTGCACGGTAGCCGCCGTCGATTACGATCACCTTTTCCTTGTCTGTCGTGATGATGAAGCTCATCATCTGTCTTCCGCTCGTCCCGTTATAAGGAGCAAGCATATAAATGCAGTTCTTCATTTTTTCTCTTTTCCGTCAAATAATGTTGACTTTTTTGGATTTTCAAGTATAATATTATCAAACTCCGGAGGCATATCATGAACAGTAAAACAAAAGCTTATATTTCACTTTTTTCATCTATCGTCATAATAGTCTGCACGGTATTTTCGGTGCTGATGTTCTTCGTTTCCAACAGCGTGGGCGGTAACATGGACGTTCACGGCACCGAATGTTTCGTATTCTACACCGTTGACTCGAATATTCTCTGTGCCCTGTCGGTCATTCCGACCGTTGTGATCGCCGTGAAGACGGTATGCGGGAAGGAAGCCGAGCCGAAGAAATGGATCACTCTTCTCCGCTTTGCGGGGACGGTCTCGGTCGCGCTGACTTTCACCGTCGTAATGGCATTTCTCGGCCCCATCGAGGGCTACGGCAAGATGACGGCAGGCATAAACGCATTCATGCACGTCACGACGCCGATCATCGCCGTTCTCTCATTCATTTTTCTTGAAGGCGGAACAAAAACGACGCTTTCCGACTGTGTGTTCTCGCTTGTTCCGACCTTCATCTACGGCATAGTTTACGCCGTAATGGTCGTCGGGATCTCAAAATGGCCGGACTTTTACAGTTTCAACATCGGCGGGATGTGGTATCTCACCGCCGTCGTCGTATTCGGCGCGGTCTTCGGGCTTTCGGTCCTTATCTCTTTCCTCAGAAACAGATCACAGAAGCTCTGACAGCTTCGCCATAACGTCGGGAATGTCAATTCCCTGCGGGCATACCGAGGAGCAGGCACCGCAGCTGAGGCAGTTGTTCGGCTTTTCTTCGTCTGACAGTGCCGAGAGCATTTCCTTTGCGTCGTACTTGTCGCCGAGGAGGAAGACGTTGTAGATTTTGATGAGCTCGGGGATATTGAGCGCCATCGGGCAGCCGTCACAGCAGTATCTGCACCCGGTGCAGGGGACGGAATGTTTGAGCTCTTCCGCGATGTTGAGAAGAAGCTCCGCGCCTTCGTCGTCGAGCGGTACACGCTCGGAGAAGGTCTTGAGGTTGTCGTCGAGCTGTTCCATATTCGACATACCGCTGAGGATCATGGCGATACCGTCGAGACGCTGAAGCCATCTGAAGCCCCAGCTTGCCGACGATGCGTCGGGGTTGACGGCTTTCAGTTTTGCCGCGAGGTTTTCGGGCAGCTTTGCGAGTTTTCCGCCTCTTACCGGCTCCATTACCCACACGTCAAGACTGTAGGAACGGATGATCTCGTACTGCTTCTTCGCGTCCTGGTACGTCCAGTCGAGGTAGTTGAGCTCGATCTGACAGAACTCCATATACTGACCGGCTTTTTCGAGGAATCTCGCAAGCCCGTCGGGAGAGCAATGGGAGGAGAAGCCGAGGTGCTTTATCCTTCCGTTTTTCTTCTGTTCAAGGAGATAGGGGAGGATCGGCCCGTCGGCGTAAAAATCCACCCTGTCGTCGGTCATCGAGTGAAGAAGATAGAAATCGAAGTATTCCGTATTGCACTTTTTCAGCTGTTCCTCGAATATCTCGGCGGGATCGTCGGGAAGGTTGCTGAGGAATCCGGGATATTTGCTTGCGAGGTTGTAGCTCTCGCGGGGATATTTTGAGAGCAGACGCCCCGCGATATTCTCGCTTTCGCCGTGATGATAAACGTAGGCGGTGTCGAAATAGTTGACGCCGTTTTCAATCGCCTTTTTTATCATCTCCGCCGTGAGGACCTCATCGACGCTGCCGTTTTCGTCCTTCGGGAGACGCATCATTCCGAGGCCGAGCGCTGACAGCTTTTTTTCTTTATAAGCGTTGTAATACATGGTATCACCTCATTAT
>JAGHTD010000289.1 GCA_018065475.1 Candidatus Colimorpha enterica | reverse complement strand
AATGCGCAAGCGCGTGAAATACGCCTTCGGCGTGTGAAATGCACTTCGTGCGTGAAAGCGGGATTTATTTCATTTCACATTGCGAAGTGAAACGAAGCAATATTTCACAATCTGCGAAGCAGATTATTTCACATTTGCCGCAAGGCAAATATTTCACTTAAAATAACAACTAAAAAGAAAAATCAGGCTGATTTTGACTGTCAGCCTGATTTTATTTACAATGCGCACTTACTCACCACGCTGTGTGGCGGGTGTTTTAAAAATTGTCCTTAAGAACAAGTCCCACATGCGGTCTTTTCTTATCCCGTTTCATATTCTCCGGAAAGCGGTGTCTTTCAGAAAATTGCCTTTTGCCGTCATCGGCGGGTCAACGAACGCTATCCCCTCGTCCTTCATCATACGGAGCTTGAAATCCATGATCTCGGCGGGGAGGAACAGCTCGCCGGCTATCTCGTTCACCGTCTTTCTGCCGTCGAGAAGGGCGAGGATGTCCCCGTTTTCTATCATCATTTCGGCGGCAAAGAGGTTTGCCTCCGTCTCGTACTGATCCGCTTCGGAGCCGAGAGACAGCTCCGCAAAGCTCGTCTTTCTCGTATGGAGCACCGAGTGGCCTATTTCGTGCCACAGCACGACCTTCTGCAGACTGTAAGGCAGGTCGGCGTTGAGCGTTATGAGATCCACGCCGGCAATGCGGGTATAAAGCCCCTTTATCGCTCCGCTTCCGCTGCCGAAATTGTGGTAGTTGAGCACTATACGGAGGAATCTGCAAAGCAGAAAAGGGTCGTTTATACCGTATTTCTTTATTTCATTCGCTTTTTTTCGTATATTACGGCAGGTCATCAGTTCATTATATCCCTTACAATAAAATTGAGTTTGCTTCTGTCCGGCATCGACACCGTGACTTTCTGTCCCTTTTCACAGCCGAGCAGGGCGTTGCCGATCGGCGAAAGGTCGCTCACCATTTTCACGCCTTTGTCGGTCAGAGCGGTGCGGTCGGTCACCGTCCCGGAGCTGTAACGCGACGTCCCGGTGTGACCGTATTCTCTGTCGTCGTATGAACAGCATACCGTGTACTGCTCAAAGCGGTTTTCACCCGTATTGAAGACGAGCACGGTGTTCCCGACAGAGACTGTACCGGGTATCGGCGAGGCGTTGGCGTTCTTTGCCGCGTTTTCGTTGCATATATCGGCAAAGTCTCTGCCCTGCTGATCGCTTCGCCCGTGCTTTTTCTCCTTCGGATTGGTCTTGAAAAGCTTGACGCCGATTATCGACGACGGTTTGACATACCTGTTGCCTCTGAAATTGACGTTCACCGTATCGGGCGTGTCGCCCGGCGTGACATATACAACGTTGCCGTCGGCGCAGTAATATCTTTCCGCCATCATTTTTTCTTTCCGCGCCTCTTCGCCGCCTCGTCCTTGCAGAGGACGTACGCCTCCATAAGCGCGGCAAAATAGTCGTCCTTCTGCTCCTGCGTCAGCTCGCCGCCCGCAAAGAGGGCGCGGCTGTCGTCCATTATCCTTCTTATATCTCTCGCCGTCTTTGAGTCGTATCTCTCGTGCGCCTTTGCGATGTAGCCGTCCTTTTCAATATCCTCGGTGGGATCGGAACAGCCGTCGTCGGTCAGGTATTTCACCGAAACACCGATCGCGGATGCCAGCTTCAGCGCAGTGCGGTCACGCGGTGTCTTTTCCCCGTTCTCGTATGCGGCTATCGACCTCAGCGAAACGTCCGCCATTTTTGCAAGCTCAAGCTGTGTCAGCCCGCTTTCCGCTCTTCCCTGCCTCAATTTGTCGCCGAATGTTGCCATATCTTTATCTCCATTCATCTCAGTTCATTGAACTTTAATGTTCTTATATGAACTTTTATGCACTTATTATATCACCTTTCGTGTACTTTGTCAAGCGTTTTACAAAAAAATATTGCTGTTTTCGGATATTTCATATTCCCCGTTGACTGAAACTGCATTTTTTAGTATAATATATGCACAATATTTATTATAAAGGAAATACCCGTGAAACCGAAAATAATTATTCTGTCGGCCGCCCTCATCATCGCCGCCGCGCTGTTCCTATATATTGATTTCAACTCCTACGCAGTCGGGTCGAAGACCGTCGATCACACCGACGGGGGGCTGATCCTTTCGATCACCGCCTTTGACGGCAAAAACGAGTCGGAGCCGTTCGTAAAATGCCTCGGACACGCCTGGATATCAATTGAAAACAAAACGGGACATCCCGTGCGCATAATGGACAACGAGGTAAAGGACTGCAGTGAGATCACGTTTTCGGTGTGGGCGATCTCCGACCACTTCGGCGTTGTTTTCAACCTCGAGCCGCATTTCATATCCGAATACGGGCGTTACGTCGGGCGCAAATCGCTCAGCGTGAATATCGACGAGACAAAGTTGGAAGCCGTCGAAGACTACATAGCCCGCAACGACAGGTGGGAGCTCGGCAAAAATTGCAGTTATTGGTCGATCGGGTTGTGGAACGAGGTAGTCGGCGACGCATACCGTCTGAAGACACAGACACTCGTCTATACGCCGACAAGACTTATAAAATCACTTGATGAATACGACTGCGTCGAGACCGACCGCGACTTTTCAGACTGCGGTGAAATCTTCTTTTACATAAACGGAGAAAGGACGGAGCTTGACCTATGCTCATAAACACAAAAATACTGAAGCTGATCCTCTGCATCACCCTTGCGCTGATCTGCTTATACACCGGCATTTCCTGCGCCGCAACGCTGATGAAGTCGCTGTCTCAGCCATATCTCGTCTCCGGCACAATCCGGTACGACTTCGTCGGATATTACATTATGTCGGCGGCATACGGCGCAGCCGCCCTGATCTCCGCGATCGCCCTGTTTTTCTCTCTGAAACCTTCAAAGCCGAAAGCCAAAAACTGAAAATCAAAAGAACACATCCGTCCGGATGTGTTCTTTCATTATTATATAATACGATCAGGTCATCTCTTCGATGTGGTTGACGTACTCGAGACTGCCGAGCGCCTCGATTATCTCGCTGTGCGTCTTGTACTTTTTGAGCTCCTTGCTGTTGATGGTAAGGGAGATCGAATAGACGCTGAGCCCCGAATTGATATACGCGGGGTTGGATTCGATATCGTCGATCTTGAGGCCGAGGCGGCGGATCGTCGTGACGAAGTCGCGGAGATAGGAAATGTCGGTGAGCTCAAGGTGGATCTCGAAATGGTTGGAGCGGTTTTTCAGATACCTTTCAAACGACGGGAAGAACGAAAGACCGCAATAGAGAAATACGAAATAGATGAGGGCGATGGTGTAATAGCCGCCGCCTATCAGCAGGCCGAGGAATCCGCACGCCCAAAGACCGGCGGAGGTGGTCAGACCTTTGATCTGGTTCTTTGAGCTGAAAAGGATGGAGTTACTGCTTATGATCGCAATTCCTATCATCGCCGCCGCGCTTATGAAGGGAACGGTGATTCCGAGATGCTGCATAAGGCATACGTCGGCGACGGTCGCCATGGCGGACGCTATACATATAAGAATGAAGGTCCTGAGACCTGCCGCGTGACGCTTGCTTGCTCTCTCGCATCCGACAACAGCCGAAAGGATCAGCGCAAGCGAAATGCGGACAGCGACTGAGCCGACGCTGACGTTTGTCGCCCAGTCTCCGAGAAACTTTCCTATTGGATCAACATAATAATACATTTTTTATTCCTCCCGAATTATCTTCTTCTGCCGTGAGGCCCGAATCTTTGCGGCCCCGTACGTATCTGATATTCCTGTGCGGCCTCGGTGAAGGCCCTTTCTTCGTTCTGCACGATTTTCTCGTGAGCGGGGAGCTCGTCCCTTATGGCGTTTATACGCTCGATAAGAAGCTCGACCTCGCTCTTCTTCTTTCCGTCGTCCGCGACGGCCTCGACCTCAACGATGTCTTCGAGTTTATCCGAATACGATCCCGAGAGGTAGAGCGACAGCTTTGCGCATACCGGGCCGATGAGCTCGTAAAGCACGCTCGACGCAAGGATGATCGTGTTGAGAGCGTTTCCGGTCTCTCCGCCTATCGTTCTAGCCCCTATCGCGGCAAGTCCGATCGCAACGCCCGCCTGGGGTATAAGCGCAAGCCCGAGGTAGTCCCTCACCTTGTGATTGCGCCCCGTGACGAGACCGCCGAGAAAGGCGCGTGGGTATTTGCCGAGGATCCTGACGGCGATATAGAGCACGCCGACGAGCAGGAGCGGTGACGAACCGACTGCCGACGACGATTCGGTGAGAGCCGAAAGGTTGAAGGTCAGTCCCGATTTAACAAAGAAAAGCAGGAGTATCGGCGGATTGAAGTAATTGAGCTGTAAGAACAGATTGCTGTCGTCGGAGATATTGATATAGATCATACTCATCGTCATACATCCGAGGAGGGGCGATACGTCAAGCAGAGCGCAGATACCGCAGAAGACGAAGATGAGAGCCACCGAGACGATGAGGCGGTTGTCCGACGAGCGTTTGTGCAGAAGGAGCTTCATTATGAAGCCGAAGAGCACGCCGAGGATTATCACCCCGATATTTATCAGTATCGGCTTCACCACGGCGTCAAAGGTACCCGCTCCCTCTCCCGCCTTCGACGTCAGCGCGACCGAGATCGCTATGCTGTACGCAATAAGACTGACAACGTCGTCGAGAGCGACGACCTGGAGAAGGGTATCGACGAACTCACCCTTTGCCTCCGTCTGCCTTATCGTCATAATGGTCGATGCGGGCGCGGTCGCGGACGCGAGCGCGGCAAGGACGATCGAGAACGAAAGGTCGAGATGAAGGATGACGTACGTCAGCACAAACACGAACACCGAGGCGAGAAGCGCCTCAAACACCGTGATCACTATGACCTTCATGCCGTTTTTTCTGAGCGTCGAGAACTTGAAGAACTCACCGACGCTGAAAGCTATGAAGGCGAGGGCTATATCCGAGAGAAAGTCCATGCCCTGCACGACAACGGAGGGCACGAAGTCAAGACAGTAGGGCCCTATGATTATTCCGGTCACTATGTATGCGGTAACGTTGGGCAGGCGGAGCTTTTTGGTTATCCGCGTCATCGCAAATCCGCATATAAGCATAAGAGCGACCGATATTATTACCATCGCGGCGCTCGATACGCCGCCGGATTGAAGATATTCAGCCATTTCTGAAATGCCCTTTCACTACATTTTTGCTTTGTCGGTCTCTGCCTCAAATGAATTGCGCATATACTGCCCGTTTTCGTCTCTGAAAAGAAGCAGACGGCCGTTGTCCATTTTGTATATCCTGTCCGCCTTTTCGGCGATCGTCAGATCGTGGGTGACCATAACGGCGGTCTGGCCTATTTCCTTCTTCGTTTCAAGGAGAAGGGAGAGCACCTCGTCGGCGTTTGCACGGTCGAGGTTGCCCGTCGGCTCGTCGGCGAAAAGCACCTGCGGGCGGTTTATCATCGCCCTTGCGATCGCCACCCTCTGCTGCTGTCCGCCCGAAAGCTCGGACGGGAGATGATGAAGACGGTCGCCGAGACCCAGGATCTTTATCAGCTTTTTCAGGTGTTCCTCGTACTTGTATTCCTCTTTGTTGCACATTATCGTGGGCACGAGGATGTTTTCAAGCGCGGTGAGTTGGGGAATGAGGTTATGCTTCTGAAAGATGAAGCCGGTGAACTGCCCTCTGAACCTTGAGAGCTCGTCCTTATCCATCTTCGTCAGATCGTTCCCTCTTATGCGGACGCTTCCGCTCGTCGGTTTGTCAAGCCCCGCCATAATATGCAGAAGGGTGGATTTTCCCGAGCCGGACGAACCGATTATGGCGATGAACTGCCCGTCCTCCGCCTTGAAATTGACCCTGTCAACGGCCGTGACGGTGGAATCGTACTGCCTGTAAAGCTTTATTACGTTTTCAGCTTCAAGTATAGCCATATTCACACCTTCGTTTCGTCAAAAAGACGGTCGGTCTGGCCCGATTCGCCTTTGATAAATCTGAAATAAGCGATCATCACAGCCGCCGCCGAGATAAGCGCGGACGAAAGCGACATCGCCGTAATGAGCACCACGGGGTAAGAGAAACGATAATACATCGCCTCGCCGGCAATTCGGTTTGCCGCCGCGTGCATTACGGCGACCGACAGCGAGGAAAATGCAGCCGTTACCGCAAACGAGATGAGAGCGTTCACGAGTGCGTCGGAAACGTATATTTTCTTTATCTCCCGGTTTTCCGCCCCGAGGAAGGAGAGAAGCTGTGCCTCGTTTCTTCTCTTTTCGTAGAAAACAGTCTCGGAGAAGAACCATATCACCGGAGCACAGCAGGCGAGGACGATACCTGTCGCCTTCAGCACGTCGGGGATCCTTATGCCTTTTTCTATTTCAAGGTCTGCCGCGAGATGAGTCGGAGTGACCGAAACGTCGCCGAACACTCCCGCCCAGTTTTTGATCTTCTTTTCAAGGGTCTCTATATCGTCCTTGGTCATACTGCCGTCGCAGTAAACATCGACCGAACGGTAGGCGACCTCCTTGCCCGTGATCTCCTTAAAATCGGCGTCGCACATATAGACCGGCATATTCTCGCCGGTGGGCATATCGTTGATGACGGCGGCGACCGTCATCTCTTTGTATCGGTAGTCGTATATTTCAAGCTCGGCGCGGAGCAGTCTTTCGTCGGAGAGCATATTGAGCTCGCCCTTTGAGACCTCCGCCCCTTCCTTTTCGGTGAAGGAAACGGCTATATACACCTTGTCGCCGGGCTTTATTTCCAGCTGTTTTGAGTTATAACGCGACGGGCAGATGACGACGTATCCGCCCTCAAGCGCCTTCTCCGGCTCTCCGTCAACGTCAAACTGCGAAACGTAGTCAAGCACCTCTCTGTCAAACGCCGTATATTCCATACGGTCGTGGCAGACGGCGTTTTTGCCGAGGCCGGGGCATCCGACGAAGTCGGAGCCGAGCGTGGCGTCGGCGTCCTTCACCGCAAGATGCGAATTGAAGTACCCGCCTACCTCCGACTGCTTCTTGAAGGTCATTTTGACACCCTCAAAACCGCGGAGCTGTTCGCTCACCTCGGGATCGTAGTCGAGCGACCCTCCGAACGAAAGGGTGAAAGAAGGATACGGCCTTGACATATCCTCCTGCCCTATGTAGGAGCCGTAGTAAACGGCGCAGGCGGCAACGGTGAAGGCACAGGCGCAGGCGATGATCCTGACGTAGTACTTTCTGAATCTGAACACCGAAAGCCGCTGATATACTCCGAAGCCCGCCTTCAGCAGATCGCGTGAGCGTCTCGGAGAAACGACGTAGTTGGAATTGTCGGCCGCCGTAATATGCTGCAGCGGGTATATCTTCGACACCACGAGCATCGGAAGAAGCACTGACAGTGCCGACAGCGTGGATGAGAGAAGGATATCGGCAAGGATAATGCCGAACGTCGGGAAGAAGAACTTTCCGCATATCACCGACGACACCGCCGTCCAGACGGCGAGCGCGGGGAGGAACGAAAAGAAGGAAAGCACCCAGTTTTCGGAGACCGAGTTCTCGATCAGCTTTCTGTAATCCGCTCCGCACGCCATATAGATTCCGTACTCGAAGCGGTAATTGTTTATCCTTATCGTATAGATCGCCGTCAGCAATCCGAAGGAAAGGAGCAGAAACAAAAAAAGCGAAAGCCCCGAGAACAGGGCGGATCCGGACGTTTTTTCCTTCAATGCGGGCGTTTCGTAATACGAAAGCGGCTCTCCGTCGCCGTAGCTGAGGATGAGCCCGAAATACCTTGCCTTGAACAGCTTGTACTGTTCCTTCGCGTCGTCGCCGATCAGCGATATCCTCACGTCGGTGCGTCTGTCGTCGAATCTGTCAAGCACCTGCTGTTCTTCGGCTATTCTGTATATCGACGCGTTGTTGTTGTCATATCCGTATTTTCTTACGGTGACAAGCTGTGCGTCGTTCAGATTGTAAAGGACGAGATGTACCCTGTATTCATCTCTTATTATGTTTTTTTCGTAAGCGTCGGAGCGGTTTTTGACCGAAAGGATAACGCCGACGCCGACCTGAAGGAAGAAGATTATGCAGAAAAACGGAATAAACTGTCTGAAATTGAACTTTATGCTCTTATACGCGGTCCTTATACTGCTTTTAATTCTGTAAGACAGATCAGACATTCCGCTTCCCCTTTCTTCAGTATTCTATGAGTTTCAGTATTTCGTCGGGTGTGAAGCTGTATTTTTTACAGCAGAACTGACAGGTGACCGAGGTCTCCGGGTCCTTTGCCATATCTCGGAGATTTTCTTCTCCGGCGGAGATCAGCGCCTTTTCCACCTTGTCGCGGCTGCAGCTGCATCTGAAATATATGTCGTTCTCGTCCAGGAACTCCATATCGAAGGAACTGAGCACCGAACGGCACATATCGTAAGGCGTCATACCCTCCGCAAGCATTGCGGTGGGTGTCTTTGACTTTTTGAGACACTCCTCGACTGCCGTGATCGTGCTTTCGTCAGCCGAAGGAAGGAGCTGGATCAGGTATCCTCCCGCGCAGGCAACGCTCTTGTCGGTGTTGACGAGAACGCCGAGACCGCAGGCGGACGGGATCTGCTCGCTTTCGGCCATGTACGCGGTGATGTCCTCCGCGATCTCTCCCGAAACGATGGCGGTCTGACCCGTGTAGGGATCGCCGACGCCGAAGTCCTTCATTACGGTGAGGAAGCCGTTCCTGCCGACAGCGCCTCCGACGTCGAGCTTGCCGTTTGCTTTGAGGGGGAGCTCGACCTTCGGATCGGTGACGTATCCGCGCACGTATCCTCTGCTGTCGGAAACGGCGATAACGGAGCCGCAGGGACCCTTTCCGTTTATACGGACGGTGACGGAGCCGTTGTCCTCTTTGAGGCGGTAGCCGAGGAACGACGTTCCCGTCAGCAGTCTTCCGAGCGCGGCGGTGCAGACCTTTGAGGTCCCGTGTATCCCCGCCGCCTCGGCGACGATGTCGGTGGTGTCCGAAGCCATCATCATTACCGCACCGTCGGTCGAAATGGTTCTTACGATCTTTCCCATTATTTCTTGTTGTTCTTGTTCATCCAGTAAATGCCGAGGTCAAGGGCGTTGTAGAGCCCGTTTGCCTGCTGCTGGAAGACGTTGCGTTCGGTCTCGCTCTTGTTCATATCGGTGCTGTTGACCATAACGAGGCAGAGATCGGGTACTTCGTCCTCGATCTCGACCGTTTTTCCGTCGGCACCTGCCGTGCTGACCTTGATCTTCTTCGTAGAGAATACGATGATCTCAAGCACGTAATCGTCGGACATATCGCCGTAAAGGAAGAAGTTGTCCTTTCTTACGAGCGGCTTGCCCTTATATACGAGATATTTCCCGTCAAATCCCTTGGATTCGTATTCAACTTTTTCTATTTTTTCGATTTTTTCGTCTGCCATGATGGTTTTCCTCCGTATTATCCATATAAATCAAAGTTTTTTCGTCTTTTCGTATGCGGCGATGACGGCGTCGGTGACATCGGCGCGGAACGCACCTTCCTCAAGCCGTTTCACTCCGGCAATAGTAGTGCCTCCCGGCGAGCATACGGCGTCCTTCAGCTCTCCCGGGTGCTTTCCGCTTTCGATGAGCATTTTTGCCGCACCGATGAGCGTCTGGGCAGCAAGCAGATTTGCGTCCGCCCTCGGCAGTCCGCAGTAAACTCCGCCGTCGGCAAGCGCCTCCGCGAACATGAAGACGTAGGCGGGACCGCACCCCGACACCGCGCTTCCCGCGTCGATCAGCTTTTCGTTTATCGGGCAGAGCCGACCGGATTTTGACATGAACGACCTGAAGCATTCGGTCTCTCCGGGCTCGGTGCCCTCTGAGCAGTACATGGTCATTCCCTCTCCGACCGAAACGGCGAGATTGGGCATTATCCTTATGACGGGGCGGTCGCCCGCAAGCTCCTTTATTCTGCTTATCGTCGTGCCTGCCGCCATTGAGACGAGCACGAAGCGGTCTTTTCTTCCGTCAAGCACCTTTCTTATGCCAGAGAACATATCCTCAAGCATCTGCGGCTTTACTCCGATGAAGACGTAGTCGCATTCGCCCGCGACGGTCTCGGGGGTTGACGCTTCCGCGCCGACCTCTTTGCCGAGAGCAAGCATTTTTTCTTCGCATTTATCCGCAAGATACAGCTTTTTTTCGATAGGCGAAGCCGCGACAGCTCTCGCAAGCGCACCGCCCATATTGCCGCATCCTATAAATCCAATTTTCAGCATATCATCTCACCTGTCCGTTTCCTTCGATAACGTATTTGTAGCCGGTAAGCTCGCTTAAGCCCATCGGGCCTCTTGCGTGGAGCTTCTGCGTGGATATTCCCATTTCACAACCGAGGCCGAACATTCCGCCGTCGGTGAACCTCGTCGAAGCGTTGACGTAGACCGCCGCGCTGTCAACTGCCGAGGTGAACCTGTCAGCCGCGGCACGGTTTTCGGTCACTATCGCCTCGCTATGATGAGTGGAATGGAGCGCGATATGTTCTATCGCCTCATCGACGTCTCCGACGAGCTTCACGGCGAGGACGTAGTCGAGGAACTCGGTATCGAAGTCCTCATCCGCCGCCGCCTTTCCGTCGATAATCTTTGCCGATCCTTCGTCGAGGCGAAGCTCTACGGGCGTAAGCCCCTTTTCCGCGCGGTCATCGACGAGCCGTTTCTTCATAAGAGGCAGGAAGCGTTCCGCTATTCCTCTGTGGACGAGAAGCGTCTCCTCGGCGTTGCAGACCGACGGGCGCGAGGTCTTCGCGTTCTCGACTATGTCGAGTGCCTTGCCGATATCGGCTTCCTCATCGACGAAAACCGAGCATATTCCCGTCCCCGTCTCTATGCAGGGGACGGTCGCATTCTGCACGCAGGCGGAGATCAGGCGTTTTCCGCCCCTCGGGATAAGAAGGTCAACGAAGCCGTTTGCCTTCATAAGTTCCTCCGCTCCGGCGTGGGTGGTGTCCTCTATCATATTTATGAAATCGGGATCGAGCCCGGCGTTTGCAAGTCCGGAGCGCATCGCCTTCACGATCTCGGCGCTTGTGCCGTATGCCTCCCTGCCGCCGCGGAGAACGGCTACGTTCCCGCTTTTCAGACAGAGTGCCGCCGCGTCGGAGGTGACGTTCGGTCTGCTCTCGTAGATTATCGCCACGACGCCCATTGGGACGGAGATCTTTTTCAGCTTCAGCCCCTTATTGACCGTCCGTTCTTCAAGGACTCTTCCGACGGGGTCGGGGAGGGAGATCAGCTCTCTTATCCCGTCTGCCATGGCGTCTATCCTGTCGCCGTTAAGCATAAGACGGTCGAGCATACTGTCCTGTATCCTGCCCTTTGCCGCTTCGAGATCCTTGCGGTTAGCCGCCAGGATATCCTCCTTTGCCGAAACGATCGCCCCGGCAACGGCTTCAAGCCCGGCGTTCTTCTTCTCTTCGTCAAGAAGCGCAAGCGCGGTCTTCACCCGCTTTGCTTTTTTCAGTATTTCCGATGTGGTCATAGTGTCTTTTTTCCGTAAAACCGTGTGCCGGCCTTCCCGCCGTCGGCGATCGTATAGAGCACCGAAGGATCAGAACCGTCGGCGATTATCATATCGCATCCCGCCTCGGTGCATATCTTCGCCGCCGAGAGCTTGGTTCTCATTCCGCCCGTGCCGAGGGACGAGCCGCTTCCTCCGCCGAGCTTCATTACGCTGTCGTCTATCACGCGTATCTCCTCTATCAGCTTTGCGTTAGGATCCTTCCTCGGATCTGCCGAATAGAGCCCTTCGACGTCGGAAAGAAGGATGAGCAGATCGGCTCCGGCAGACGTCGCCACCATTGCGGCGAGGGTGTCGTTGTCGCCTATGCCTATTTCCTCCGTCGCTATCGTATCGTTTTCGTTTATGATCGGAATGACGCCGAGGTCAAGCAGACGGCTGAGCGTGACGCTGAAATTGCGGTGTCTGTCGTCGTGGTTGAAGTCGGAGGCGGTGACGAGTATCTGCGCCACCGTGTGGTTATATTCCGAAAACAGCTTGTCGTAAACGTACATAAGCTCGCACTGACCGACTGCGGCGGCGGCCTGCTTGGTCGCCATATCGGCGGGGCGTTCCTTGAGCCCGAGCTTTCCCGTTCCCATCCCGATCGCTCCGGACGTGACGATGATTATTTCGTTTCCCGAGTTTTTCAGGTCGCTTATGACCTTGCATAGCTCCTCGGTGCGTCTGATGTTGAGACGGCCTCCCGTATGGGCAAGAGTTGACGTCCCGATCTTGATTACCGTTTTCATTTTTTCAAAATCTTTCCCGTAAGGCAGTAGGTGTCCGCAGAGATGACCTCGACGTCGGCGAAGCTTCCGATATATCCGTCGTCGCCCTCGAAGTGGATGAGACGGTTTTTCTCGTTTCTTCCCGTGAGCATATCGCCGTCTGTCTTGCTTCTCCCCTCTACGAGCACCCTTTCGGTTTTTCCTATATATTCTTTGTTTTTTTCAAGCGAAATGCGGTTCTGCACGTCGAGCATACGCATGAACCTCTCCGACTTGACCTTTTCCGGCACCTGCTCCATCTTTTCGGCAGGAGTGCCCTTGCGGATCGAGTAGATGAAGGAGAAGAACGCGTCGTAACGTATCTTTTCGAGCATTTCGAGCGTCCCCTCGAAATCCTCCTCGGTCTCGGTCGGGAAGCCGACGATGATATCCGTCGAGATCGCTATGTCGGGCATCTTTTCCCTCATGTAATCCACGAGCGAAAGGTATCTTTCCCTCGTGTAATGTCTGTTCATCGCTTTCAGCACCCTGTCGGAGCCGGATTGCAGGGGCAGGTGGAACTGCCTTGCTATCCTCGGACGGCTGTCCGGCTGTGAATGAGCCGTCATAACGTCGATCAGCTTCTCCGTCGCGTCCTTCGGGTGGCTCGTCATGAATCTTATCAGATAGTCGCCCTCTATCCCGCATATATCTTCAAGAAGATCGGCGAAGTCGTAGTCGGTGTAAAGTCCCTTTCCGTAGGAGTTGACGTTCTGTCCGAGAAGGGTGATCTCCTTTACTCCGTCGGCGACGAGGGCCTTTACTTCCTCCAAAATACATTCTTTTCTGCGGCTTCTCTCCCTGCCTCTGACATAGGGGACCACGCAGTAGGTGCAAAAGTTGTTGCAGCCGTACATGACCGACACCCACGCTTTGAAGGACGATTCCCTCTTGACGGGGAGGCCTTCTTCTATCGAATAGTCGGTGTCGGGGTGGAAGTACCTTCCGCCCTTTTTTATCTTGTCGGCGAGGTAGTCGGTGAGCTTGCCGTGCTCCGCCGTCCCGAAAAGGATATCGACGTAGGGGTAGCTCCCTTTCATCTGGCTCAGCCGGTGCTCCTGCGAGACCATACATCCGCAGATACAGACGATGAGGTCGGGGTTTTCGCTTTTAAGGTGCTTGAGCTGTCCCGTGATCGAGAGCGCCTTCAGCTCGGCGTGCTCCCTGACCGCGCAGGTGTTGTATATTATTAGCTCCGCCTTTTTCTCGTCGTCGGTCTTTTCGTAGCCGAGCGACAGAGCGATACCCATAAGCACCTCGCTGTCCGCCTCGTTCTGCTGACAGCCGAAGGTGCGGATCATCACTCCCGGCTTTCTGCCGAGTTTTTCGGTGAGCTTTTTCGTGTGGTTTATTACTGTTTCGGTGCTGTTCATTTCTCTTTGCCGACGTCTTTGTGTATTTTTTTGATCTTCATGACGTCTTTCAGCATTTTCACCGTATCCTTTATCGGGCTGACCTTTGAGCCCCGGTCACGGTTGCATATTATCTTTGCGGGGAACTCGCCTACCCTGTAGCCGAGCTTGTCGGCAAGGATGAGCATTTCGAGGTCAAAAGCGAAGCCGTCAACGGTACAGCGGGAGAAAATGTCCCTCGCCGCCTCCCTTTTAAGGCATTTCAGCCCGCATTGCGAATCCGAATATCTGAATCCCGCAAGGATCGAGATGACCTTGATATACGCCTTTGACATAAACTTTCTTAAAGGCGTATAGCCGGAATAGCCGTCCTTTCCGAGCGTACGGCAGCCGATCTCGACGTCGTTGTCGCCCGATGCATTCCAGATATCGACGACGGCCTGCGTCCCGTAGGCGAGGTCGCAGTCGGTATAGACGATCTTGTCGCCCTCGCACTGCATGATACCGTATCTTATCGCCGAGCCCTTGCCTCTGTTGTCTTTGTATCCGACCGTCCTGCATCCATCGACGGGATGGGAATCAAGCAGCTCCCTGCATCCGTCGCGGCTTCCGTCGTCGCAGAATACGACCTCGTATTCTCCGTGTCCGAGCGCCGCGTCGAGCGTTTCGGCCATTTTTTTCGCCATATCGAGGACCGTTTCCGCCTCGTTATACATAGGGATAAGAACCGAGAGTTTCATCACTGTTCCATTGCATCCTTCTCGTAAACGTCGGTGAGGATCGCTTCGACGCAGAGACGACCGTTGTCGGTCAGGTTAGTGCAGGTCGAAAGGGTGATCATCCTGTCATCGGAAGTGAATGTCACTCCCGCGTCGTAAGCGCTGTTGGCGATCATTTCGTTTGCCCACTCGGCAAAGGTGTCGCCGTTTGTGAACGACGTCTTTATGTAGTAGAAATCGGAGGTCGTCTGGAACGCAGCCACGATCTTATAGGTGTACATACCTTTGAGGGTATATA
>JAGHTD010000252.1 GCA_018065475.1 Candidatus Colimorpha enterica | reverse complement strand
TGAAAAGTGCGAGGTGCTTTCCCTCACGGAGGATGAAGCGGTCGCCATGACCGGTCTCCGCCTCAACGATCAGGAAAACTGCATGAGGGCGTGCATGGCGCTCGATAAGCATATAAAGTCGGAGTTTACCGTCCTTCGTCTCGGCGACAGAGGATATTTCATCTCCGACGGGACGTTCTACACCTTCGTTCCCGCCTACGAGCTTCCCGCCTGCGACAGAAAGGACTGCGACACGATGTTCGTCTCCGCCTTTCTCCATTCCTTTATCGACTGCGAATGCGGAGTGAAGGAGGCGTGCGAGTTTGCTTCCGCCGCCGTCGCCGTTTACGTGACGAGGGGAGAGAGCGAGATCCCGACCGAAAATGACGTTGAGGCGTTCATCGCCAGAAACAGGTGAGACAGATGAAAAGGATAATGGGCGTCGATTACGGCGACGTAAGGACGGGAATTGCGATGACCGACCTGCTCGGGATGATGGCAAGCGGGGTCTGCACATTGAGGGCGAACGGCAACCGCTCGCTGATAGCGCAGATAAAGGAGCTTGCGGTGCAGAACGACGTGGGTCTGTTCGTCGTCGGCAATCCGATAAATATGGACGGCAGTCACGGGCCGAGGAGCGAAAAGGCGTGCGCCTTTGCGAAGAAGCTCGGCGAGGAATGCGGGATAGAGGCGGTGATGTTCGACGAAAGGTGCTCCACTATGGAGGCGCATCAGATAATGAACATCACGGACACGAGAGGGAAGAAGCGTAAAGAAAACGTTGACACCCTTTCGGCGCAGATAATCCTGCAAAATTACCTTGACTACAAGAAAAACACGGGGAAATAAGAAAAAAAGGACGCATGCGGAGTGTCCGTAAGGACACTCCGCAACGAAATAAATCCCTTACGGGATTTGTGAAATGCGCAAGCGCAGTGAATAGCGCAAGCGCGTGAAATGCCTGCGGGCGTGAAAGGGATTTATTTCATTTCACATTGCGAAGTGAAACGAAGCAATATTTCACAATTTGCGTCAGCAAATTATTTCACATTTGCCGTAAGGCAAATATTTCACATAAAATACCAACTGAAAAGAAAAATCAGGCTGATTTTGACTGTCAGCCTGATTTTATTTACAAGTGCGCACTTACTCACCACATTCTGTGGTGGTTAACTTGCAAAACTGTCCTTAAGAACACACGCCTTATTATTTCACTTTTTTTGCCGGAAATGTGAACGAAATGTAAAAAATGCGGGGGGGGGGTGATTGACATACACAAAATAATGTGATATAGTATTATCAGCATCCGGACTGAATCTTTCGAGAGAAGTCTTGAAATCAAAATGTATTTTCAAAAAAGAAAGGAATCAAACCATGAAACTCAAAAAAATTATCACGTTGTTCTTCGCACTTGCAATCCTGTTCACGCTCGTTCTTCCCGTCTTTGCTGATGGTGAAACATACAAATTGGAATATAAATTAGTTATTTATGAAGACACCGATATGACCGAAGAGGAAATATATGCGCACGACAAGGTGCCGCAAGGGAAAAACGAAGTGACCGGCAAGAACATGATAATCAAAGATCTGATTGACGCAGTTATGGAAGTGCCAGTCGATTATACGTTCGCAGATCTCAGAAAATATTTCAGTGAGAAATACGGCGGTGAGGAAAACGATATTCTTTTTATGCTATCTGAAGCAGAGGATCAAAAAGATGCGGGAGCTAAAGCGTACAAATCAGCGCCTCTTTGTAATGACGGTGCCGTGATCAAAGACGCAATGATCAAATGGTATGGAAAAAAGAACTGGTATGATCTTGACCGTTATGAGCATTTCGTGTTCTCAGAAATGTATCCTTCCGAAATGGATGTGTCGGACTATAATAATTCCAACAACCCCTCGACCGGAGACGGTGCTCTCTCGGTCGTGCCCGTCATCCTGCTTTCCCTCTCTGCCGCTTACTGCTTCGGCAGAAAGAAAAAGACGGCTTGATCCGTAAACCGAAAATCAATAAGGGACTGCGGCAACTCTGTTTTGCCGCAGTCCCTTGTTTTTTTAATTTCTTAACAGAAGCTCGCCGTATGACGGATAGGGCCAGAAGCTCTTTGAAGTGATGAGCTCTGCCGCGTCGCAGGAGGCGCGGAGCTCGTCCATGGCGGGAATGATCTTTCCGAGGCAGAAATCGCACGCTTCACCGTGGTCGGTGATCGCTTTGATCTCACCGATATATCTTTCGAGCTTTTTGAGCGACGAGTACGCTCTGTCGGAGTATCTTCCGAGCTTCGTCGCAGTCTCCTTCTCAAAGACCGTCGGCTCGGAGCAGACGAGACAGTCCCTTCTGTACGCAGAAATGGCGGGGAGGATCTCCTTGCGTGCCATATCTATCATGGTCAGCGCCTCTATGCTGATGATCTTGCGGTAGTTTTCGAGCATTATCTCACGGCGCGCGGTCATCTCTTCAAGCGTGAAGATTCCGAGACGTGTCATAAGCTCTACGTTCTTTTCGTCGAGGTAATGACGGAGGGCTTTCGGGGTTGACGGGAGGTTGGGGAGGCCGCGCTTTTCGGCTTCCTTCTTCCATTCCGCGCCGTAGCCGTTGCCGTTGAAAAGCACTCTGCCGTGCTCGATGATCGACTCTCTGACGTAGTTGTGGAGAGCGGTCTCGAAATCGTCGGCGTTTTCGAGGGCGTCAGCCGCCTTGTTCAGCATTTCGGCGACCGTCGTGTTGATGACGGTGTTGATGTCGGAGATCGAAGCGGGTGCGCCGGGCGTACGGAACTCAAACTTGTTTCCGGTAAAGGCGATCGGAGACGTTCTGTTGCGGTCGGTGCTGTCCTTCGGGAACTTCGGAAGGATGTGGACGCCGACGCGGAGGAGCTCCTTTTCCTTTTTGTCGAGGGGTGAACCGTTGCGGATCGAGTCGATGACCTCCGTCAGCTCGTCGCCGAGGAAGATCGAGATAATGGCGGGCGGTGCCTCGTTGCCGCCGAGACGGTGGTCGTTGCCCGCTCCCGAAACGGATATTCTGTAAAGCTCGGGATAGGTGTCCACAGCGGCGATGACCGACGTGAGGAAGATGAGGAACTGAGCGTTCTCCGACGGTGTGTCGCCCGGCTCGAGGAGGTTTGTCCCCCTGTCGGTGGAGATAGACCAGTTGTTGTGCTTGCCGGAACCGTTTACGCCGTCAAAGGGCTTCTCGTGGAGCAGACAGACGAAATCGTGCCTGCGTGCGACGGTGCGGAGCACCTCCATCGTGAGCTGGTTGCTGTCGGCGGCGAGGTTGGTGGTCGTGAATATCGGCGCAAGCTCGTGCTGCCCGGG
>JAGHTD010000314.1 GCA_018065475.1 Candidatus Colimorpha enterica | reverse complement strand
GCCCGTCCGACAAGAAGGAACTCCGCGAGTTCGCCGCAAGGCACGAGGTGTTCGTCGTCAAGCCGATAAGGGAATCCTTCGGCAACGGTGTCCGCATTTACCGCACGGCAGAGATACCCGACCTCTGGGCAAGATTCAAGAACGAGTACCCCAAGGGCGCCCTCGTCGAGGAGCTCATCAGACAGAATCAGAGCGTCGCGGCGCTTCACCCTCAGTCCGTCAACACCCTCCGTCTCACCACGGTCAGACTTGACGACAGGGTGGAAGTCCTTTTCGGCTTCATGAGAGCCGGAGTGGGCGACAGCATAGTCGATAACGGCGGCGCGGGAGGCATCTTCCTCGGCATAAACGGTGAGACGGGAGTCGTCACCGAGGCCGTTGACGAGGCGGGAAAGCGTTACCTCTGCCATCCCGAAACAGGGGTGCAGTTCATAGGCAGTCACGTCCCGATGTGGAAAGAGGCGATCGCGCTCGCAAAGGAGCTTGCGACGGTCGTCCCCACCAACAGATACACGGGTTGGGACCTCGCCCTCACCGATCACGGCTGGATAATGGTGGAAGGCAACGAGGCGGGGCAGTTTGTGGGTTATCAGATCCCGTTCGGCAGAGGTATCCGTCCCATGCTTAACAAAATATTTGAAAATCTCGGCATTTCGCCGAAAATATAAACACGAAAGGAAATCAAACAATGAGCATTTCAGAAAAAACCGCATACCTCAAGGGTCTTCTTGAGGGTCTTGATATAGACAAGACAAAGCCCGAGGGCAAACTTATCGCCGCAATCGTTGACGTTCTCGACGATATGGCAAACGACGTAAAGGTCCTCTACTCCGAGACCGACCACATCAACGACTATCTCGACGAGCTCGACTGCGATCTCGGCGACGTCGAAGAGTATCTCTACGGCGAGGACGACGAAGACGACGAGGAATGGTACGACGACGAGGACGAGGACTACGAGCCCGCAACCGTCTGCGACGGCTGTGAAGCCGAGGACTGCGAGAACTGCGAGTTCAACAACGATTCCGAAGACTGATTCCGGAGATAACGAAAAGTCGATATACGAAAACAGCAAAAAGATTGAACGAGAGTGAGATTGGCATAAATCCGGAACACATAACAAACTTTTTTGACATTCAGAGAGGTGTGCAAAAAAATGGGGCAATATTACCGAAAGCTGCATGAGCATGCAATGAAGCAGGGCTTTTCTTTGAGCAAAGAAGAATCGGTTGTTTTTTTGCTTTCCGGCAAGGGAAAAATATATAAGTGCATATATCAGATAACGGACAGGTCGGAAGCCATATTTCAAAAACTCAAAGGCATAATGCGAGATGACGGCGGCACCATATCGGCAATGATTTGTTTTTTGCCTCCGTCGGAGTTGGATATTCCGAGCTTTTATTTCTGCAAAGCCCTTCTGCAGCTTGATCGGCGGAATAGTGAAACGCTGATTTGTATGCAAGGCGAAAGCGGAATTATTTACAAGAAACTGTCGGAAACGATGCCGCATGTGATGAACGCTGTGTAAATCGGAGATATACGGTAGCAAAGACCGATTTCCGGAGATAACAGGGGCTGTAGCAAAAGGTCCTAAAAAAAGCAGAGCCAAGTTACTACGAAAGTAGTGACAAAGGCTCTGTTTTTTGGTATAATTGAGATGTGAAAAACAATATAAATACATGAAAAGGGGCTGTAGCATTTTTGTTTTGCTACAACCCCTTTATTATTTCTTATTTCCTGCGTTTTGCCATTACAACGCAAATGACTGCGACGATCACGACGGCGGCCGCACAAGCGGCAATGACCGCGGGAACGACGGTCCCGCTCTGCGTTCCGGGTTCGGGTGTTTCGCCCGTCACGGTATCAGCCGCGGTGGTGTCGCCTGCGGCGGTGTCATCCGCAGTACTGCTTTCGGGCTCCGCGTCAAGAGCAACGAACTTAATTCCGGCTTTTTTTGCGTACTTTTCGGCGGTCGAACCTTTGTAGCCGTAAACAGTTGTGTGCCCGGCATTGTTACCAAGCGCATTGTCAATTTCGGTCGTCGGCGAATAAAACGTTAATGATTGTAAAAATGTAGTATCGTAAAATGCGCTGTTTCCGACTTTTGTTACGTTGTACGGGATGTTTACCGAGAACAGACTGCAGCAGTGCCAGCAAGCCCCGTTTCCGATGCGCGTCACGCTGTCGGGTATCGTTACCGACGTAAGGGAGGTGCAGTCGCGGAAAGCGCAGTTCCATATTATTGTAACGCCGTCCGGTATCGTTACCGAAGTCAAGCCGGAGCAGCCTATGAAAACCCCGTCTTCTATGACTGTCACGCCGTCGGGGATCGTTACCGTTGTAAGGGAGGTGCAGTTTCTGAAGGCTTCGTACTCTATCTGCGTCACGCCGTCCGGTATGGGAACCGACGCTAAAGAGGTGCAATTATAAAAAGCACTTTCTCCAATGCGCGTCACACTGTCCGGAATCTCAACCGACGTCAGATTGACGCAGTCCGTGATCGCCAAACGACCGATGGACGTCACGCCGTCGCCAATCGTCACTTTTTTGACCGATTCGCATACGGAATACCACGGCGGGAGATTGTCTTCATGCTTTTCATATTCATCGTGCCTCATTTCACCCGTTCCGGTGATCTTCAGCTCTCCGGTTATGGAGTCAAGCGTCCACGTCACGCTGTCCTCGCTGCCTTCGGGCCCGCAGTTGCCATGAAACACCTCCGCCGAAGCTCCGAACGCCGTGAAGGCAAAAACGATCGTAAGGATAAAAAGTAAACCGATGATCTTCCTTTTCATAATGTGCCCTTTCTTTTTTTGAAAAAATGACGGTCAGCTTCCGCGCGGCGGGCGCTTCCCTTTGTCTGACGGTATTATAACATATTTTTGTTTCCAAATGAAGAACACTTTTTGAAAATGTGTTGAATAATCGAAAAACTTTTTATGTCGTTTTAACCGTTCGGGAGGAGCACTTGCCCCCGGCGAGGCACTCGCTTGTCCAGCTCCCTCCGGGAGGGAGCTGTCAACGCAGTTGACTGAAGGAGCCCGCGGCATAATGAAGTTAGTATCAAAATATTTAGAAACGATACTAAACCGTTAGTTTTTCTTCAATCAGTGAAGATATACAAACAATATAGCGATCGCCGGGCTCCTCCACCGCTACGCGGAGCCCCCCTCCCGGAGGGAGCTGGACACATGCATCATCGACATAAAGTTAGTGCCTCGCCGATAAGTCACTACTTCATCCGATGCGGCATGACGGCGGGTTTTCCTCCGCTTTCGGGTATGCTGTAAATTAAGTATATCATAGTTTTCATTGTTTTTCAATATCTACCCCCCCCCCCGGATTTTCAGATTATTAACTTGTTTGTCATATTTTCTTCAAAAGTCTTGACAAGCGGTGCCGGAATATGATATACTTTATTTACCGTAAAATGTATCATATAAAAGG
>JAGHTD010000213.1 GCA_018065475.1 Candidatus Colimorpha enterica | reverse complement strand
GTGTTCCTGCCGCCGTGGTGGTGTCGCCGGGGTTGCCGTTATTGTTTGTACACGAAACGGCAAAGGGGAGCACCATCAGCAGCGTCAGAAGCAATGCGATGATTTTTTTCATATTTTTTCTCCTTTTATATATAAAAATATTTTTCTGCTTTACTGCCAATCGGAGATCGGCTTGTTTTCGGGCTTATAATCGCTCTCTTCGGGGAAGAATACGACGTCAAGGACGTATTCGGTCTTTCCGCTGAGGCAGATCGTCAGCTTTCTTGCGTTCTTGTTTTCCGCCTGACCTTCGATCGGCTCCGACCAGTAGAAGGACTTTGCGTCCATGATACCGAAGGTGCCGTCGCCGAGGCAGAGTGCTTTGATCTTCACGCCGTTCTGCGTGAGGTGAGCGGTCTTTCCGTCCTCCTCGATGAGGATGGCGGCGTGAGTGTGAGCAAACCAGAACGCCCAGTCGGTCTTCTCGTTTGTCGTTACCTCGTCGTGGATGGTGACCGCCTTTTCGGACTTGACCATCTTCACTCCGCGGACGACGCTCTTCATATCGTACGAGGAGGTCATGTCGCAGACTGCGAAGCACTCGTCATCCGTCGCCTTGTATTTGCTGATGTAGCTTTCGCCCTTCATGCTGAGGTCGGCGACGTCGGGCTTCGGGTTGAAGATGAGGGTGTTGTGTCCCTCTCCGCGGTGACGGTAGCAGTTGCCGTAATGGGTGAGGTTGTAGTTGTCCGAGCCGAGATCGTAGAAGATCCTCTCGCCCTTGTACTGGAGGATGAAGGTTCCCATATCGTTGTGTCCGTGCGGAACTCTGTTCTTTCCGTAGTGGACGCCGACGTACATATCCTGCTCTCCCCAGCCGGTGCGGAAAGTGGCGTTGGTCGCCCCGATCTCGCCGTAGTTGGTGGGAAGCGTGAGGGACGAATCGTAGTTGTCTTCCGGATAGAGCCAGAAGAGGTCAAGCATACTGTAAAGTCCCTTTTCTATGTACTTGTAGCGGATGTAGGAGACCTCGGGCTGTCCCATTTCGTGTCCGACCCACAGAAGAGCCGGATCGAACATCGTGCTTTCGCCGGCGTCGCCGAAGTTGAAGGCGACGAACTTGTTGTCGGCAAGAAGCGGCAGGAAATAGCCGGTCTTTCTCATTCCCTCGGTGTCGGTGAGGTCGAAATCGGTGCCGCAGGCGGTGACGAGGGAGGTGGCGTAGCGTGCAAGGTACTGCGTTGCGTACGCCCAGTAGGTCATCGACTCGACGTAGGAGCCGTCGAGGGCGACGTAGGCGTTGCGGACGAACTCGTGGCTGTTCTTATAGGCGTAGGTGAGCACCTGCGGGCAGAGCCCGCTGTCGTCCTCGTCGCAGATGGCGAGAGCCGCCATCGACTCGCCGCCGTTGCAGACGAGCTTCCAGTTGTCGCCCGGGTAATCGTAATACCAGTTGTAAGTTCTCTTTCTCGGCTTGTCGAGGTAGTCGTCCATAGCCGGAAGGAAACCGAACTCGACGATCACCTTGCGGTACTTCGCGCGTCTTTCCTCGTCGATCTCGTCGTAAAGCCAGTCGTAACCGCAGGCAAACGCGTTGCAGAGCTCCGCGGTGTCAAGGAAGTGGTAGGGGTGCCAGTCGGGGAACTCGGCGACCGCGTCCATTTCCTTTATGCACCTGTCGAGGTACTTCTTCTCGCCCGTCACTCTGTACGCTATCGCCAGGGAGTTCACCCTGTCGAGGACGTTGCGCGAGGTCTGAAGAAGTCTTATCCCGTCGGGGATGACGTAGGTGCTGACGGGCGCGTCGAGGAATCTGTCGGCAAACTTCACGACGTGGTCGATCTCTTTGCCGTAAACGTTGTCCTTCCCGTACTGCCCTTTCAGGTAGTCGAAGCGATCCGCCGTGAAGATGATACGGGGATGACCGCATCCGGGATGCTTCTTCTTAACCAGTTCGACGATCTGCTCGCCGATCCTGTTCATGTCGTAATCCATATCTGTCTCTTTCTTTTTATCGCCGGGCTTGCCGGACGTAATTTCATTTCCAATCGGCGAGCGGGACGACCGACGAAGGAGGAGTGACCCCTTCGGGTGCGAACGCTATCGCTATCGTGTATTCGGTCTTGTCCTTGACGTTGACGGTCAGACGCTTGAAGTTGACGTTCTCCGCCTGGCCTTCGACGGCGGGCGACCAGGAGGTGGACTTCGCCTCCATGACCGTGAAGACGCCCTCTCCGAGGATGTAGGCAACGAGCTTTTCACCGCTGTCGGTGATGACCGCGCTCTTTCCGTCCTCGGAGATCTCGATTTCGCCGTTCGTATGCGCAAACCAGTACATATCGGTGCCGGACGTGCATTTGATCTCGTCCTGGATGATGACGGTCTTCGTGTCTTTTAAGAGCTTCATTCCTCTTACGACCGAGCCGCACCAGTATGCGCTCGTCATATCGCAGACGGCGAAGCTCTCGGTATCGGATGACTTATACTGACTGATATAGCTTTCGCCAGTGCCCTTCTGTCCGCCCTGTCCGAGCGTCAGACCGGGGTTCATCGTCAGAGTATTGTGCCCCTCCGAGATGTGGCGGTAGCAGACACTGTAGCCGTTGAGGTTTTAGTCGGCGGCACCGAGATCGGCGAAGAATCTCACGTTGTTGTAGTCGCTGCCGAAGGTTCCCATATCGCTGTGATCGTGGGGGACGTTGTTCTTGCCGAAATGTATTCCGCAGAATATGTCCTCTTTTTCCCAGCCGGTACGGAAGGTAGCGTTGGTGGCTCCGACGTCACCGTAGTCGTTCGGCACTTCAACGTCCTCGAAAACGTCCTCCGGATAGAGCCAGAACATATCGTAAATGCTATAAGAGGCGTTCTCTATCCTCTCGTATCTGAAATAGCCGATGTCGGGACGCCCAAACTCGTGTCCGAGGAAGAGGAGCTCCGGCGTCGTCATGTTGGCGGGGTCGGCGTCTCCGAAGTTGAAGGAAACGAGACGGTTGGAAGAGAGGAGGATCGGGAAATAACCCGTCTTCTCAAGCCCGATCCAGTCGGTGAGGTCGAGGTTGGTTCCGCAGGCGGTCATGAGCGCCGTGGAGTACATTCCGAGGTATTCGGTGGCGTAGGTCCAGTAGGTAGAACCCTCGACGTAGCTTCCGTCCTTTTCGTCGTAAGCGTCGCGGATGAACTTATAGTTGGAGGGATACGCGTAGTTGAGAATCGTCTCGCAGAGGCCGGAGGTGTCCTCGTCGCAGATTGCGAGCGCGGCTACCGAAAGGCCGCCGTTGCAGACGAGCTTCCAGTTGTCACCGGGGGTGTCCTGGAACCATCTGTACGTTCTGTCCCTGCTCTTGTCCTGATAGTCGTCCATCGCGGGCTTGAAGCCGAAATCGACGATCGCTTTGCGGTACGCTTCTTTTCTCTCGGGGCTGAGGTAGTCGTAGAGCCAGTCGTAGCCGATACCGAAGGCGTTTGCCATCTCGCCGACGTCAAGGAAGTGGTGAGGGTTCCAATTCGGGAACGCCGCCGCGGCGTCGAGCTCCTCGGCTGCTCTTTCGGCAAACTTCACGTCTCCCGTAAGGAGATAAACGAGGCCGCAGTGGATGACGCAGGAAAGCACGGCGCGGCTGACGGGAAGAAGTCTGATCCCGTCGGCGATGTTATACACGCTGACGTCCTTGCCGATGAAGGTGTTTGCCGCCTTCTTCATCGCTCTGTATTCCTTGTCAAATACGGAGAACTTTCCGATCTGACCCTTCCAGAATGCCACCCTGTCCTTATCGAAGATGATACGTGGGTGTTCGTTGTTCGGGTGCTCTTCGAGAACGAGGTCAACGAGCGTCTTGCCGACCGTTGCCATATCGTACTCGACCTGCTTTTCGGGTTTTCCGGTGATCTCGCCCGACGAGGTGTCGGCAGAGGTTCCCGAGCCCGCCGTGGTGTCGTCGGTGACGTCCGCGGGAGTCTTCGTGCAGGCGGCGGTGCCGAGCAGGAATGCCGCCGTCAGTAAAACGGCTATCAGTTTTTTCATATCTTTTCTCCTGTATTATTCCGGCGTCGGAACACCGGATATTATTTCCAGTCCGAGAGAGACTTTATGCCCTCGGGAGCGTTTTCCCCTTCGGGGACGAACGCTATCGACAGAGTGTAGGACGTTTTTCCGCTCATTCTGACCGTCAGACGGCGGAATCCCGCATTCTGTGCCTGCCCGCTTATCTTCGGCGACCATTCGGAGGACTTCGCCTCCGTGACGGAAAACGTCCCGTCCCCGCCGAGGATGTAAGCATAAACCGTTGCGTCGGAGATCTTCAGCTTTGCGGTCTTTCCGTCGTCGGAGACCGTGATCTCCGCCGTGGTCTGACCGAACCAATATATCTCATCCTCCGCGCCGCATTCTATTTCGTCCTGAAGGATGACCGTCTTGCTGTTCTTCAGCAGTTTCAGCCCTCTTTTCACCGATTTTGCCCAATACGCACCCGTCATATCGCAGACGGCGAAGCTCTCGGCGTCGGAGGACTTATACTGACTTATGTAGCTTTCGCCGCTGCTCTTCTGCCCGCCCTCGCCGAGGGTTTCTAAGGGGTTGAACACGAGGGTATTGTGTCCCTCGGCACTGCATCGGTAGCAGAGACGGTAATTATCGAGGCCGTAGCCGTCAGCTCCGAGATCCTCGAAAAATCTTCTGTTCTTGTATTCTATGATGAACGTCCCCATGTCGCTGTGGCCGTGGGGAACGGCGTTCTTGCCGAAATGTATTCCGCAGAACATATCGTTCTTATCCCAGCCGGTGCGGAAGGTGGCGTTTGTGACGCCGATCTCGCCGTAATCGCAGGGGACTTCTGTTCCTTCGTAGTTATCTTCCGGATAGAGCCAGAATATATCGTAAATATCGGTCGATCCGCCCTTGATATAATCGTATCTGAAATATCCTATATCGGATCTGCCGAATTCGTGACCGAGGAAAAGGAGGTTGGGATGGACCATATTCACCGATTCCGCGTCGCCGAAGTTGAAGGAACGGAGAGTGTTTGACGAAAGCATTATCGGGAAATATCCCGTCTTTTCAAGCCCGATCCAGTCGGTGAGGTCGAGATTCGTCCCGCACGCCGTCATAAGCGCCGTGGAGTACATCCCGAGATACAGCGTCGCGTAGGTCCAGTAGGTGGTGCCTTCGACGTAGCTTCCGTCGTCACTGCTGTATGCGTCGCGGATGAACTTGTGACTGCTCACGAAGGAGTAGTAAAGCACCTTTTCGCATATATCCGAGCTTATCTCGTCGCACATCGCAAGCGCTGCGACAGAAAGACCTCCGTTGCAGACGAGCTTCCAGTTGTCTCCCGGGGTGTCCTGATACCACTTGTAGCTGCGTTTTCTCAGCTTGTTCTCGTAGTCCTTCATCGCCGGGTCGAAGCCGGACTTTATGACCGCGTTACGGTACGCTTCTTTTCTTTCGTCGCTCAGATAGTCGTAAAGCCAGTCGTAACCGAGGCCGAAGGCGTTTGCCATCTCGCCGATATTGAGGAAGTGATACGGCTTCCAGTCGGCGAACGCCGCCGCGGCGTCAAGCTCCTTTGCCGCCCTCTCCGCGAACTGCTCCTCTCCCGTGAGAAGATAGGTAAGCGCGCAGTATTCCACGCAGCTTAAGACCTCACGGCTGATGATGAGGAAGTTCACGTCGTCGTAGGTGTCGTATTTCGGCAGGGAATCGTTGAGAAGCCAGCCGTTTGCCGCCTTTTTCATCGCCCTGTATTCCTTGTCGTAAACCGACTGAGTGCCGATCTGGCTCTTCCAGAAAGCCACTCTCTCCTTGTCGAAGATGATACGGGGATGTTCGTTGTCCGGGTGTTCTTCTTTCACGAGACCGACGAGCGTACTGCCGACGGTCTCCATTTCGTAATCGACCATTTTCTCTTTTTTGCCGGTCGTTTCCTCCGACGTTTCGTCGGAAGAGGTGACCGTTCCCTCCTGTGTGCCGTCGGCGGAGGCGGTTCCGTCTTCCGTCGTATGATTGCCTGCACAGGCGGTGATCCCGCAAAGAATCGCCGCGGCGAGCAGTAAGGATATGAGTTTTTTCATCATTATATATACTATATCTGACGGGAGCCCTTCAAAAGGGCTTGCCCGCCGGGGCAAAAACGTCCCGGCGGGGTTGTATTATAAGGTTATCAGTTCCAGTTTGCGAGGGGAGTAACACCTGTGGGCGCAGTCTGCCCTTCGGGAACAAATGCGATCGAAAGAGTATAGGACGTCTTTCCCTTGAGGTTGACGGAAAGACGGGCGTAACCGGTGTTCTCCGCCTGTCCCTCTACCTTCGGCGACCATTCGGTCGATTTCGCAGTCTTGATGAAGAAGGTTCCGTCCTCGCCGAGGATGTAGGCGTTGATGACAGTATCGCCGATGGTGAGCTTTGCGGTCTTGCCGTCCTCGGAAATGTCGATCGTCGCCTTGGTATGACCGAACCAATAGATGTCGTCGGTGTCCTTGCAGACGATCTCATCCTGGATGATGACTGTCTTCGTGCCCTTTATGAGCTTCATGCCTCTCTTGACGGATTCGCAGAAATATGCGTTTGTCATATCGCAGACCGCGAAGCTCTCGTCGTCAGCCGACTTGTACTGGCTGATGTAGCTTTCACCGGTGCTCTTCTGACCGCCTCCCGCAAGCGTGAGCTTCGGGTTCATCGTCAGAGTGTTGTGTCCCTCCGAGATGTGACGGTAGCAGACGCCGTAACCGTTGAGGTTGTAGTCGTCGGAGCCGAGATCGTCGAAGAATCTCACGTTGTTGTATTCAAGGATGAAGGTTCCCATATCGCTGTGGCCGTGAGGAACGTCGTTCTTGCCGAAATGGATTCCGCAGAACATATCCTCCTTTGCCCAGCCGGTACGGAAGGTTGCGTTTGTCGCTTCAAGCGAGCCGTAGTCGTTGGGGACTTCGACTTCCTCGAAGTTGTCTTCCGGATAGAGCCAGAACATATCGTAGATACCGTATGTGCCGTCCTGTATGAGCTGATAACGGAAGTATCCGATGTCGGGACGGTTGAACTCGTGTCCGAGGAAGAGGAGGGGCGCGGTAAGGGTGTAGCTTACGCCCGCGTCACCGAAGTTGAAGGAATAGAATCTGTTGGAGGACAGCATGAGCGGGAAATATCCCGTCTTTTCAAGTCCGATCCAGTCGGTGAGGTCGAGGTTCGTTCCGCAGGCGGTGGAGAGAGCCGTCGAATACATTCCGAGGTATTCGGTAGCGTACTCCCAGTAGCCGAGGGACTCGACATAGGAGCCGTCAAGCTCCATGTAAGCGTCACGGATGAACTTATGGCAGCTCTTGAAGCCGTAGTAGAGGACTTCCTCGCAGATGTTTGAATCGGTAACGTCGTCGCAGATCGCGAGAGCGGCGATGCCGAGACCGCCGTTGCAGACGAGCTTCCAGTTGTCACCGGGGGTGTCCTGGTACCACTTGTAGCTTCTCTTGCGGATCTTGTTGCCGAAGTCCTGCTGTGCGGGCTTGAAGGCGTATTCGATGATCTTCTCGCGGTAGGTTGCCTTTCTCTCTTCGCTGAGGTAGTCGTAGAGCCAGTCGTAACCGATACCGAACGCGCAGCTCATCTCGCCTACGTCAAGGAAGTGATAGGGGTTCCAGTCCGGGAAAGCGGCGGCGGCGTCAAGCTCCTGCGCGGCTCTCTCCGCAAACTTCTCCTGACCGGAGAGGAGGTAGGTGAGGGCGCAGTACTGGACGGTCGCAAGGACGTTACGGCAGATATTGAGAAGTCTGATACCGTCGTAAATGTCATATTCCTGAACGGGCTTCGTGAGGTAAGTGTTGGCGGTCTTCTTCATCGCTCTGTATTCCTTATCGAATACGGAGAACTTGCCTATCTGTCCCTTCCAGAACTCGACTCTTTCCTTGTCGAAGATGATACGAGGATGTTCGTTGTTGGGGTGTTCTTCCTTTACGAGCTCGACGAGGGTCTTGCCGACCGTCTCCATCTCGTAATCGACCTGCTTTTCTTCCTTTTTCGGCAGAGTGGTCTCGTCTCCGCCGGCGGTGGTCTGTTCGCCCGCGGCGGTGGTGTCGTCGTCGGGTTTGTCGGCCGGTGTCTTCGTGCAGGCAACGGCTCCGCCGAGCATTACCGCAGCAAGAAGCAGTGCAATAATCTTTTTCATGGTTTCTCCTTGTTTATTTGTTCCGCCATTCGGCGGATATTTTTCAGTTCCAATCCGCGAGAGCGGTGATACCGGTGGGCACGGGCTGTCCTTCGGGGACGAACGCTATCGACAGCGTGTATTCCGTGCCGCCCTTGAGGTTTACGGTGAGACGGCTGTAGCCCGTGTTCTCCGCCTGACCGCTGATCTTGGGCGCCCATTCGGAGGACTTTGCCTCGGTGACGGTGAAGACACCGTCGGCGCCGAGGATGTAGGCGTTGAGGACCGTGCCGTTAAGGGTAAGCTTTGCGCTCTTGCCGTCGGCGGCAATGTCGATCTTCGCCTTGGTGTGGCCGTACCAGTAGGTGTCGGTGGAGGCGGAGCATTTCAGCTCGTCCTGGATGATGACCGTCTTGGTCTCCTTGAGGAGCTTCATACCTCTCTTGACGGAGGTGCAGAAGTAGGTGTTGGTCATATCGCAGACGGCGAAGCTCTCCTTGTCGGAGGACTTGTACTGGCTGATGTAGCATTCGCCGGTCGTCTTCTGTCCGCCTACCGCGAGGGTGAGCTTCGGGTTCATCGTAAGGGTGTTGTGTCCCTCGGTGATGTGGCGGTAGCATTTGCTGTAATTCGGGAGGTTGTAGTCGTCGGAGCCGAGATCGTCGAAGAATCTCACGTTGTTGTATTCGATGATGAACGTTCCGGTGTCGCTGTGTCCGTGAGGAACGTCCACCTTACCGAAATGGATTCCGCAGAACATATCGCTCTTGTTCCAGCCGGTACGGAAGGTTGCGTTGGTCGCTTTGAGCGAGCCGTAATCGTTGGAGATCTTCACCTTGTCGTAATTATCTTCCGGATAGAGCCAGAACATATCGTAGATGCTGTAATTCTCGTTCTTGATGACGTTGTAGCGGAAATAGCCGATGTCGCTCTTTCCGAACTCATGTCCGAGGAAGAGGAGCGGCGGGGTGACAGTGTAGCTTACCGACGCGTCGCCGAAGTTGAAAGAGTAGTTTCTGTTGGAAGAGAGCATGATCGGGAAATATCCGGTCTTCTCAAGTCCTTCCCAGTCGGTGAGGTCGAGATTCGTTCCGCAGGCGGTGGTGAGGGCGGTAGAGTACATTCCGAGATACTCGGTCGCGAACTCCCAGTAGCCGAGCGACTCGACGTAGGAGCCGTCGAGCTTCAGATAGGCGTCGCGGATAAACTTATGGTTGCATTTGAAGCCGTAATAGAGGACCTTTTCGCAGATATCCGTGCTGACCTCGTCGCAGATCGCGAGGGCGGCGATACCGAGACCGCCGTTGCAGACGAGCTTCCAGTTGTCGCCGGGGTTATCCTGGTACCACTTGTAGCTTCTCTTTCTGCCCGCCTTGTTTGTGAAGTCCTCCATCGCGGGATTGAAGGCGTATGCGATGATCTTTTCGCGGTACTTTGCCTTTCTCGCGTCGCTGAGGTAGTCGTAGAGCCAGTCGTAGCCGAGGCCGAACGCACAGCTCATCTCGCCTATGTCAAGGAAGTGATAGGGGTTCCAGTCGGGGAAAGAAGCGGCGGCGTCAAGCTCTTTTGCGGCTCTTTCCGCGTACTTCTCTTCTCCCGTAAGGAGGTAGGTAAGGCCGCAGTACTGCACAACGTCGAGGACCTTGCGGCAGATATTGAGCAGTCTTATGCCGTCGTAGATGTCATAGACCGCAACGGAAGTCGAAAGCAGGGATGTCGCATGGCTCTTCATCGCCTTGAACTCTTTGTCGTATATCGAATAAGTGCCTATCTCGCCCTTCCAGAACTCAACTCTTTCGTCGTCGAAGATGATACGGGGATGTCCGTTGTCCGGATGCTCTTTCTTTACGAGACTTACGAGGGTCTTTCCGACCGTCTCCATATCGTAGCTGGCGGGGTCGTCTTCTCCGCCCTTGGTGGTCTCGGGAGCTTTAGTGGTCTCGGGTGCCTTGGTGGTTTCGGGGGCTGTCGTCGTTTCGGGCGCCTTGGTGGTATCCGGCGCTTTGGTGGTCGACGGTGCCTTGGTCGTTTAGGAAGCCGTAGTGA
>JAGHTD010000158.1 GCA_018065475.1 Candidatus Colimorpha enterica | reverse complement strand
CGTAGGGGCTCTCTTTTATGAGACCGAGCTGAGGAGCAAGCAGACTGTCAGTCGTTCCGCAGAACATGAACGTGCAGACGTTAGCGATAAGGCAGGCAGAGCTTGCCATGAAGAGCTTGGTCGAGACCGTCCCGTTATAAAGTAGGATGGTCGCCAGGCAGACGATCACGGACAGGACGACGATACCGACAAAATCGTTGGTCAGATTGATACGGTACGAAACGTACGCTGCTACGTAACCGACGAGAGCGGCAAGGATCCATCCGCCGATGGTGACGATCTTCTTGTACTTTGGCTCCAATGTTACGGAAACGAGAATGGAAGCTATGACAGATGCGAGAAAGACGGCAAATGCCCATAATGCAACAACCATATTTATAATCTCCTTTACGGATTATTTTTTGAATTCATTACATAAAATCGATCATGACGGAAAGTGCTTCGGCATACACATTAAGATACTCGTCGGTGCAGTCAAGCCAGCCGCAGCCGAGTCTGTGAAGCATATCCATCGTGCGGTCAACCTTAATCGGAATGTCATAATATTTAGTGCTCGGACGTTCGGTCAAAAGTCCTTCAACCTTGGAGTATTCGTTTTCATCGCTGCGCATACGGTTGAGAAGCTCCTCGAATGCGTCATCGGAGATCGGGGAGGTTTCATATCCGTTGGCCTTGAACGCCTCGAAGATCTTTTGAAACTTTGCGCCCTTATCAGACGATACGTGGAAAACGGATGCGGTGTCGCCAGTAGTTGCGAGAGCAACGATATTGCGTGCGGTCTCGTCAACGGGAGAGAAATTGACCTCTGCGTTATAGACCGATTCGGGAACGCAATTCAGTTTCAGATAAGAAGTCAGCTGTCTTGTGAACGCATTTGACTTCTTGTTCATCTGGAATTCGCCGTCGCTTCTACGTCCCTGGAGGTTTCCGACACGGAATATCTTGACCTTCAGTCCGTCGTCAACAGCGGCACGGAGCAGATGATATTCAGCCATATATTTTGTGTAAATATATTGATTGAAGATCAGCTGATCGATGAAGAAATCCGTTTCGTCAAAGACTCTTCTGTCGTTATGATCGTTTGAAATACCGCCGACGCTGATAGTCGATACGTGATAAACCGCACAGCCGTTTTTCTTTGCGTATTCGATGAGGTTTTTGACGCCGCTGATGTTGACACGCTCAAGAATATCACCGTATGCAAAATGCGATACGTTTGCGGCTGCATTGATGATTGTGTCTATTCTGACATCGGGCTTTTCTCTGAAAATGTCGGGATCGGTGATATCGCCGTCAAGGACGGTACAGCGGTCTTTTGCTATGTCATCGGTAAGATTGAAGCCCTCAAAATAGAAGAGCTGAGACGATACTCTGCGCTCTGCCGTAAGGCGTTTTGAAGGTCTTGCAATACAGATGATTTTGTCGCAGATATCGGTCCTGCGTATTAGTTCGGCAAGGATATGCACGCCGAGATAACCGGTTGCACCCGTAAGAAGCACGGTACCGAGAGAAGAAACCTTTCCTCCGTCGTAAGTACAATGAGTTTTAAGATATTCGTCGATTCCGTCATATTTAAGCGAACGGAGATCGTATCCCGTATAATCCTTTCCGGCTTTTCCTTCAAGCAATTCGCAAAGAAGGGCAGGTGTATAATATTTGTAAATATCGCTGAACTCGAGCGTGCCGGGCTTGAGGTCGAGCTTTTGCTCGATCTGAACCATAAGGGTTGCCGCTTTGAGCGAATCGCCTCCAATCTCAAAGAAGCTGTCGTCGAGGCCGACCTGATCTTTTTTAAGCACTTCGCAGAATGCGGCACAAATGGACTTTTCCTTTGCGCTTTCAGGTGCTCTGAAAACCGTCTTGCATTCGACGGGGATCTCTTTGAGTGCCTTTCTGTCCATTTTGCCGACCGTTGTCTGAGGCATGGTGTCGAGCTTCATCAAAACGTCGGGCACCATGTAGCGGGTGAGGTTTCCTTCAAGATAGGTTTTCAGCTTTGAAGGATCGACGTCGGCGTCTTTCTGCGTTGTGTAGAATGCAACGAGGTGTTCGGTTTTTTCAACCTGCTTGACGATGCAGGCCACCTGTTTCGCACCGGGATAGGAAAGGATCATATTTTCGATTTCCGAAAGCTCTATACGGAGACCGCGAAGCTTTATCTGACTGTCGTTTCTGCCCTCGTATATGATTTTCCCGTCCTCTGTGAACCTTCCGAGGTCTCCCGTGCGGTACATTCTGACGCCCTGGAAGGTGATGAATCTGTCCTCTGTCTGCTCGGGAAGATTCTGATAACCGATACCTACGCCGTTGCCGTAAATGCAGATCTCGCCGGTCGCGCCGTAAGGCAACTGCTTGCGGTTCTTTCCGAGGATCGCAATTCCGGTGTTGGCGATGGGACTGCCGATCGTTTTGGTATCTCCTGCTTCGGTAATTGTTGCTCCGATGGTTGTCTCGGTCGGACCGTAACCGTTGAACGCTTTGATACCGTATTCGTCGTTTAACTGTTTTACAAGTTTTCCGGGCAGTACTTCGCCTGCCATAAGCATAGCTTTTACATTTTTTATTGCGTTTCTGAACTCTTCGTTATTAAGATATTCGATCACGCGGGAAGGCGTGCAGTGAAGCATATCGGCCTGATGAGCGTTGATAGCCCTCGCAAGCTCTGAAGCGTCAAGCATCGCTTTTTCGGAGCCAAGCTCAATGAACTTTCCGTTGAACAAAGGAACGAGTATCTCAAACAGGGAAATATCGAAGCAAATAGACCCGATCGCAACAATACCGCGGCATTCTTTGAATATACAGCGGTTGAACGGATTGTTGTCAAAATGTGTGATATTTGCAATTCCTTTGTGCGAAAGGATGACTCCCTTGGGACGGCCTGTCGTTCCAGAGGTATAGATCATATAGCAGGGGGAATCCTGCTTTATTTCCGGAAATTCGTTTGCCTTCGGCTCTTTTTCCATCAATTCGTCAATGGAAATGTAATCGTATTGATCGGCGCCATCAACATCCGGAGACGAAATGATATTATGCGCTCCGCTGTTCTGAATTATGTATTTTACACGTTCGGCGGGATATGCGGGGTCAACCGGGATAAACACCGCGCCTGCTTTGGATATACCGAGAAACGCGGGGATAAGTCCGTAGGAGCGTTTAAGCATAAAGAGGACTTTGTCGCCGGTTTTGATCCCGCGGTCTATCAGATTGAGCGCAATGCGGTCGGTCAGCTCGTCAAGCTCGCGGAAAGTATAGCTTCTTCCGCCTGCGTAGAGCGCGGGCTTTCCGGAGTAAATGAAAGCGGCTTTACGGAGAAGGGAAGGAATTGTTGTCGATTCGTCGATGACGATTTGCTTGCCGTGGACAGAAGCGAGCTTCTGAAGCTCGATGTCCGAAAGACAGCTGAATTCCTTGATTGGTCTGTTTCCGCCGCTCTGCATTGCCTGAAACATGATGTTGCTGATGGCTTCAAAAAGGAACTCCGCTTTTTCTTCGGTGTAAATGCCGGAGCGGTAATCAATGCGGCAGTCTCTGCCTTTTTCGTTCTGATACAGTGTGACGGTCGCGTGGTTGTTCATGATACCGGCGACGCTGAAATCAACGTGGAAAGGAAGATCGGTCTGATATTCAAAGCGGTAGAAATTGAAAACGTATTCGGAAAGATCGCCCGAATTACCCGTTTGTTCTTTTGCAATGGATGCTATGCTCTTGTAGCCGATCTGTTTGTGCTTTGAGCTTTCGGAGCTGATAGCATACACTTTTCTGCAAAGATCCGCAAAGGTTTCGTTTTCGTCGATATGAACGACAACGGGGATGAGCATAGTATAGCAGCCGATTATCCCTCTCTGTTCGGGAGTACGGTTAAGACGTGTCATAAGAAGTACGACGTCGTTACGGTCTGTTGCGCGGGAAAGATAAAGCGCAAGAGAGGACATGAAAATGTAGGAAAGGGTAATGCCATCCTTTTCGGCGTATTGCTTCATATATTCGATGGTCTGAGCGTCAAGAGAACGGGTAAGGACGTTGATCGAAGTGGTGACCGGCTCATCGTGGAATATCGATTCTGCCG
>JAGHTD010000001.1 GCA_018065475.1 Candidatus Colimorpha enterica | reverse complement strand
GGGTGTAGATGTTGACGCCGATCTTTCCTTCGTTCAGGAACTTTGAGATGACCTCGTCTTTTCTCACAGAGTCGAATCTGACATCCGTGCCGCCGAGACCGTATTTCACGTCGTTTATGAGATCGTCAAGCGGAACGACGATATTCTGACCGGTGATGTAGGTCGCGACGTGGTCGGGATAGGATATACATATGTTGGGTGTCGTATCGGTGGCGATGTTTGTGATGACGTCGTTGTAAATGAGGTTGTAATCGGTGAACGACCGCATTTCGATGTGGACGTTGGGATAAAGCTCCTCAAAAGCGGCGATTGCGTCGTTATAGACCTTTTTCTGTACGACGTTGCTGTCGTTCTTTGCCCAGAAGGTCAGAGTGTATTCCTTTGTCGTGTCGAACGTTTCGGGAACGATGAAAGACTTTTTTTCCTTTGAACCGTGAGCCGAAACGGCAAGCGGAAGGACAAAGAGCAGGGCGAGAAGAAGTGCAGCGATTCTGAATGTGATTTTCATCCCTTCGTTCCTCCTCTCGAAACGCCTTCCATGATCTTCTTGTGGAAGATTAGGAAGAGCACGATAAGCGGTACGGAGATGATTACGACCGCCGCCATCATCGCGGGATCGTTCTGTCTTCCGAAGCCGTTTTCCCTGATTTCCTGTATTCCGTTTGAAACGAGATAATACGCCTCGTTGCTTGTGATAAGGCGGGGCCATACGTAGGAGTTCCAACACTCGATGACCTTCAATATGACGATCGTGACGATCGTGGGTCTGCATATCGGTACGAGAACCTTGAAAAGGTATTTGAAATCGGATGTGCCGTCGATCTTCGCCGCGTTATAAAGCGAGTCGGGGATCTGCTCGAAGTTCTCTTTAAGCAGATAGATGTAGAATACCGACGTAACCGACGGAAGGATAAGTCCCGTGAAGGTGTTGCGCAGTCCGAGATTGGTTATCGTCTGATAGTTTGTGATGATGACGAGCTCGTTGGGGATCATCATAAGTGACAGGAACGCCGTGAACAGCAGATCCTTGCCTCTGAAATTAAGGCGTGCGAACGCAAACGCGGAGAATATCGTGACGATAACCACTATTCCCGTCGTAGCGACCGCGAAAAGAAGGGTGTTGAGCAGATATATGCCGAGCGGCACAGCCGTGAAACCGCTCGTGTAGTTCTCGACGGCGGGCTTGAGGACGAAGAACTTGGGAATTATCTCGTTTGCGTACTCGCCGTAGTCCTTGAGCGACGTGAGTATCATCCAGTAGAAGGGGAAGAGGACGACTAACGCCCAAATCCCGAGGAAGATATAGATAAGGGTCTTTCTGACCGTCTGCCGCACTTTTGCGGATTTTTCGATTTTTTCGTAATCTGTATAATCAGCCATAATCGTACCTCATATCGAAATCTTTTTGCTGATAAGAAGGTTTATGCAGGTGATGGTAAGGACGATGACGAAGAGGATAAGTGCCGCTGCGGAAGCGTAGGAGGGATATCCGCCGCTGTTTCCGTAAAGCATATCGTAAACGTAACCGACTATCGTGTTCATTCCTGCGGCGTTAAGGTCGGTGGTGAAGAGTGCGACGGCGTCGCTGTACGCCTTGAACGCACCGATCGAACCCGTGACGATGAGATAGAAAATCATCGGGGAGATCATGGGGAGAGTGATCCTCGTGAAGGTCCTGAACTTCGACGTACCGTCGAGCTTTGCCGCGTTGTAGTAGTCCTGATTTACCGACGCAAGCGCGCTTGTGAGAATGAGGATCTTGAAGGGAAGAACGACCCAGATAGTATAGAAGCAGAGGACGAACATCTTTGCCCAGTAAGGTCCTTCAAGGAAATTGACGGGATCGATACCGAACAGACCGAGGAAAATGTTGACAAGTCCGGGAGACTGCTGTGTCTGTTTGAACAGAAGCATAAAGACGAGGCCGACTGCAAGCGTGTTGGTGACGTAAGGGAGGAAATAAATCGTCTGGAACAGATCGCGGAGCTTCTTTATCGAGCTGAGCCCGAGTGAGATCAGAAGCGCAAAGCCGGTCGAGAGCGGAACGGTGATCACGACGAGGATCATCGTATTCTTTACCGCCTGGATGAAATAGGGATCGTGAAGAACGTACGAGAAGTTGTAAAGTCCGTAGCCGAAGAACGACTGCGAAGCGGAGTTATAGCCCTCTTCGACGGAGTATATGAAAACGTCGATAAGCGGGTAAACCATGAAGGCTGCGAGGAACAGTAACGACGGAAGCAGATACAGCCACGCTTTTTTACTCTTTCTTTCCATTGATATGCTCCTTATACCGTTTCAAAATATATTCTTTCTTCGGTTTCTGCGTCGAAGATGAAGAGCTTGTGGGGTTTTATGTTGAATCTGACTTCGGAAAGAGCGGGATCGAGCTTGATATCGGCGTCAACGATGGAGCGGATGCTCTCGCTGAGGGAAGCGGGATTTTCGGAGATTATGCTGACATCGCGTCCCATGATCTCAAGCGATTTGAGACCGCATTTCAGCGCGCCGTCGGCAGAGGGGATGAAGCCTTCGGGACGGACGGTGACGTAGACCTTTCCTTCCTTCACGTTCTTAACGTTGAGGACGGGATCGTTTCCTATATATATCTTTCCGTCTTTTACCTCACCGTCGAAGACGTTTATCGGAGGAATGCCGAGGAACTTTGCGACGAAAAGGTTTGCAGGGCTGTCATAGACATCCTGCGGCTTTCCGGTCTGCTGGATAACGCCTTCCTTCATGACTACGATGTAGTCGGAAATGCTCATCGCCTCATCCTGGTCGTGGGTGACGAATACGGTCGTGACCTTCGTCTCACGCTGGATCCTTCTTATCTCCTCTCTCGTCTGAAGACGGAGACGTGCGTCGAGGTTTGAGAGCGGCTCGTCGAGAAGCAGTACCTTCGGAGTTTTGACGAGTGCTCTTGCGATCGCAACTCTCTGCTGCTGGCCTCCCGAAAGCTCGCTCGGCTTTCTGTCGAGGTAGCGCTCTATCTGAACGAGTTTTGCCGCCTCGTGCATTTTCTCCTCCATGGCCTCTTTAGAGAGCTTATCCTTGCCTTTGAGGTTCTGAAGAGGGAAGAGGATGTTCTGTCTGGCTGTGAGATGAGGATAAAGAGCGTAGTTCTGGAATACGAGACCGACGCCTCTGTTCTCGGGCGAAATGTCGGTGACGTCGGTGTCGCCGAAGAAGATCCTTCCTTCGGTCGGCTTCTGAAGACCGCTGATCATATTCAGCATCGTACTCTTACCGCAGCCGGAAGGGCCGAGAAGACCGACGAGCGCGCCGTCAGGGATCGTGTAGTCGAAATTGCTTACTGCTACGACGTCCTTCTTTTCGTTTTTGTTACGAGACGGATATTTTTTTGTTAATCCTTTGAGTTCTACTTTCATGATTTTTCTCCGGTTTTTTTATTTTACAAAATAATGTCTTGCTAAGGTTTTGGAAAGGCCGTCAAGTCCGGGATAGATAAGCCGTTCGCTTACGTTGAACTGGTCGAGCATATCTCTTATATCCCATCTTATCTCTTTTTTGATGATGTATCTTACGGTCTTTTCGGTATGCTTGTCGAGGAAGTCCTCGATGTCGGATATTCCCGTCGGTATGACCGAGAAGAACGAATACTGATTTATGATCCTCTGATCGACCGAGGGCGGCTCTATGCTGACAAGCGCGCAGTCCTTCATATCCTCGTCGTATTTTTCGATACTTGAAACGATCTTGGAAAGCGAATCGACATTGAATACAAAGGTCTTTTCATCATCAAGCACGTCTTTATACACCTGCGGAAGGTTTTTGTTGCATTCCTTCATATCGAACTTCCAGACGACGGAGTCTCTCTTGCTGAGCTTATCGAAATTCGTCTCCGAGTTTGCGAAATGAAGGGCGATGAGCGGTGAATACGTCCAGTCAAGAAGGCGGGTGGGAAGACCGTGGTGTTGACCGACTATCATCTGCTTCCATACCGAGGTGCTGAGCGAAGGATTGTCGATGCTGGCGTACTTCGTGAAGTTTTTGAGTATCGACGGTTCAAGCTCCGCCGCAAGGTGCTTGCAGTTCATACGGAGCGACGTCGTGAGCTTGAATCTCGCGTCGGGCATACCTCTGTAAAAC
>JAGHTD010000066.1 GCA_018065475.1 Candidatus Colimorpha enterica | reverse complement strand
TAGTATGTTTATCATATTTTCATCAGCTTCGCGCGAGCTTCTTGATAAGAAGCTCGGCAAGAACTTTCATCAGCTTCGCGGGGGTCAATGAAGGGTGTCTTGAATCCTTCGCCCGCGGGGGTGTTTTTTTGTGAGGATTTGGGGATAGTTTTGAGTTTGGAGGTTTTAATTTAATCGTCTTGCCCAAACGATATGTATGTCGGTAGTTATGATCGGATTTGTTTAATTGTTTCGGCTGTTGCCCGTAGGGGAGGGGCTTGCTCCTCCCGCAAATACACAAACGATTTTGCGATTATTATATCTTGATGTGAGATACTTTATTCTACGGTATTTTATCAATTTTGCATTTGGCAGCAGCGGGAGCACCAAGGCACTCCCCTACGGGTGATACGTATTATTTATATCATTTATTCAATTCAAAATATCTTTTTGCGGGGTTGTCGTAAATGTATTTTCTCCGTATCTCGTAATCTTCGCGGTCACGGATAATGTGATCGTAATAGGAACGTTGGAAAATGTTTTCTACGCCGAAACGCTGTTTGCATATCCGGGACGTCAACGATTTGAACGCACATATCACGTCATTCAACGTTTCTGCGGATCGTATTGTTCCCGCATCATCTGTTTTTACGGAATCGTCCGCCGTAGGGGAGGGCAGATACGAAGCTTGCTGTCTCCACGAGCTTCGCTTCGCTTGCCTTGGTCCTCCCGCCTTGTCGGATAAAACAATGATCGCGTGAATATGATCGGGCATAATTACGTAATCCCTGACAGTTACGCGCGGAAATCTATTTTCGAGCAGGCGAAGTTGTTCGGCGGCGATCTCTCCGCAGGGTTTTAATCTGACAGATATTCCGGAAAGGGCGGGAATACCATCCGTTTCATCAGAAGCAACGCCGTTCGTTTTTTGAGCGGGAGGAGCAAGCCCCTCCCCTACGAGCGAAACGTTCGTTTTTTGGACGGGAGGAGCAAGCCCCTCCCCTACGGACAATCCGTTAGTATCTTCCTCCGAAATGATCTCCGACAGAAGATCACGTCTCTCTTTGACGCAGACGGTGACGAAATACACGCCGTTTTTGCCGTAATCGTAGCTTTTCAGCCGCGCTTCCCTGCGTTCGGTCAGCTCGGTTTCCATTTTCCCCTCAATACGTCGGGCCGGCGAAGAGCCATTTTTCCGCCTGTTTCGTGAGGGTGAAGGTCATTTTTTCACCGTCGGCGGTTGCCGTTACCTTGACGTATTCGGGCGTTTTTTCTGTTATTTCGACGTTATCGACCGAAGTTACGGTTCTGATATTATACCTCTTAGCGGTAATATTCACGTTAAGCACACCCGAAATCACCTTATAACGCGGGGAAATCACAGCGATGCCCTCGCCGTCGTCCTTGGTGCCCTCGAACACCGAAACGTAAACCGAATCGAGGTAGCCCGCGGAGTAAACCTTCTCGGCGAGCGCCTTGATCTCATCGACGGTTTTGAAGCCGCAGTCGGCGGTAACGGGGCAGAAAACAGCGCCGTCGGACGCCGGCGGTTCGCATTTCAGACCTTCGCCGAAGAAGATTTCGTTGACCGTTACGGCGTCGGGGAGGAGGGAGTTTATGACGTTTTTCGCCTCCTCGGGGGTTATTTCGAGCGGTTTTTCCGCCGGCGCGCAGGAAATCAGCGCCAATCCGACGAGGATCAGAAGAATTGTTGCGATCGTTTTTTTCATGGTTTGTCCTTTCGGGGGTTTTATCATGCGCTTTCGGCACGATGATATTTTGGTAGGGGAGTGCCTTGGTGCTCCCGTGTTGTATGGTGAGGCACGAACTTCGAGGAACGGATGCACGGAAAACCTTCCTCCGGGAGGAAGGTGGCACGGCTTGCCGTGACGAAAGGAGCCCGGCGATCGGTTTATTGTTAGTAAATCTTCACCGATGGATGAAAAACAAACAATTACGTATCGTTTCTATTTATAATGATACTTAATCGTTAATACCGCGGGCTCCTCCACCGCTCCGCGGAGCCCCCTCCCGGAGGGAGCTGGACAAACGATTGCCTCACTGTGGAGTGAATACCACTCCCGGAGGAAGGTCTTCCGTTCGTGCCTCGCCGATAAGTTTGCACTTCACCGGACAGCGATTCGTTTCCGAACGATATGTTCACGCATAAAAAAGGAGGGCAAATGCCCTCCTTTACGAAATGATATTTTGTTGTGCCGAAGGCGGTCAAATTAATCCCAGAGCTTTTCGGGATAAACGCCGGCGTCGGTGAGCGCCTTGATCTTATTGCAGACCTGCTCCTTATCCTCACGGTAAGTCATACCGAACCATACGGCGTCGGTACGGAGGACGCGGACCTTGCAGAGCCCGTCGTCTCTCATCGCGCCGATGACGGAGGGGATGAGGTACTCGTCCTTTGTTACGTCGGCGGTCTTCTTGAACTCCTCGAAACGGCGGCGGAGCTCGGGGAATATGTCGGGTTTAAGTCCCCACATATTCATCGAAACGGGAGTGTTGGGCTTGAAACCGCTGTCCTTGGTGATACCGTGCGTTTCGGTGATCGAGGTGAGGTAGTTGCATCTTACCTTGCAGACACCGCGGCTGACGCCTCCGTTTTCGGAGAGGGTGTTTGCGAGGTCGTAAGCGACCATCGAGTAGGTGGGAAGGTCGAGGCCTTCTCTGATCTTCTTGAACGCCTCTGCGCCGTAGAAATCGTCGGCGTTGATGATTGCGAAGGGGCCGTCGATGACCGGCTCGGTCGTAAGGATAGCGTCGCCGGTGCCGAAGGGCTTTTTACGGAACTCGGGGATCGTCTGATAGACGTACTCGGTCTCGATGTACTTTGAAATGCGGTCGCCCGCTATGCGCTTGAAATCGTCCTCGATCTCGTGCTTGATGATGAAGACGACCTTGTCGAAGCCCGCGCGGATAGCGTCGAAAACGGAATAGTCGAGAAGGACTTCACCGTTGACGCCGACGGGTTCGAGCTGTTTGATGCCTCCGAAACGGCTGCCCATTCCGGCTGCCATTACTACGAGTGTTGCTTTTGCCATGATAATATATCTCCTAAATAAATTATTTTTGTTGTTTTGTTGTGAGTGGGGTGGGGGAGTTTGAGATGATGACGCACGGAAGACCTTCCTCCGGGAGGATGTTTGCTACACGGTGTGGCACAAACTTTATGTCGATGACGCACGTGTCCAGCTTCCTCCGGGAGGAAGCTGTCGAGCGAATGCGAGACTGAAGGAGCCCGGCGATCGCTTAATTTGACGGAAATCTTCACCGATGGATGAAAAACTAATAATTACATTTCGTTTCTATTTATAACGATACGAAATTGCTTATGCCGCGGGCTCCTCCACCGCTCCGCGGAGCCCCCTCCCGGAGGGAGCTGGACAGTCGGTGCCTCGTTTCATAGTTGGTGCGCACCCGGATGGAGGTTGACGAACGCAGACGCTTTTTCCCCAAGTATGAAAGTTCTTTGTGGAGTTTCCGCAGGAAACTCACCTTTCATTTCAAGAAAGAACGCAAAACCTCATTTTATTCTCATTGCTTCGAGGTAGTAGCGCTTTTCGTAAGCCGTGCCCATGGAGAAAGTCTTGCGGGGCAGGGCGCCGTTTTCACGGATATAGGGGAAGAGGTCTTCCTTTTTTATTCCCTCGAAGAGGAAGCCGACGTTTGATCCGGTCGAGAGGGAACGGAGGTTCTCCTCGCCGTGGATGTAATCGACCTCACAGCCGAGAGAGGAGACGAACTCATCGACCGCCTTGACGGGCAGGCCGCCGAGCGGGAGGGTGAGCGATCCGTTTCCGGATATGAGCGTCACCGACGAATCACCTGAGGTGAAGAACTCCTTTGCCTTCAAAGCGACCTCGTCGGGCGAAACGCCCTTGATAAGACGGTATATCGGCTCAAAAACTATCGCTTCGTCGCGGAGATTGACGACCTCAACGAGAGCGTAGGACGAGCCGGACGCCTTTGCGGCGGCGAGGGAATGGTTGCCGTCGCCGATGGCGAAGGTAAAGCCGTTCTTTTCGGTTAGCGAGGCGCAGACCGAGAGGAAGGTCTCCTTTTCTTTTTCGGTCATCAGCTTTCCCGTGACCGAGCCGCCTCCGAGCATGAGCGGGAGGGAGTAAAGCTCTTTTCCTTCGCCCGACGGGAAGGCGGTGAAGCCGGGATCGTCGAGGAAGAGGAGGATGTGCGGGAGCTCGAGGAGAGCGCCTTTGCGGATCTTTACACGGGGAGGGACGCGTTCCGGTACCGTCGCCTCGGTGGGGAGGACGAGCCCGCCGTATTCGTCAAGCGGGATCATTCCGACGACGCCACGGCGCACTTTCCCCGACGGGAGGGTGCGGAAAACGGCGATCATCGAATCGGGATATTCCTCGAAAACACCGTTTTCAAGGCAGGAACGCATATTTGAGTTGATTTTTTTCACTCTCGCTTCACTTTCGCCGAGATAGACCTCGGGGAGGATAAGGTCGAGAGCAGAGGGTGACGAAGCGAGGGAAGCCGCCTTTTCCCAATAGGACGGTTCCGACGTGAACTGATCGCAGGCGATGACCGGCCAGCCGCCGTCAAGCGCCTTGGGGAGCAGAATATCTGCGCTGAAAAAAGGAACTTCCATAACACACCTCTCAATATAAATTATACCGCAAATCGTGTAAAAAAGCAAGGATATTAACAGAAAAAGATAAAAAATGCTTACTGAAAAACAGAGAGAATACATAAGAAACGCCGACAGGCGGTGGAACATCAAGACGGGCGCGGCGAGATCGGGCAAGACCTACTGCGACTTCTTCGTTATCCCCATGCGTATCCGCAAGGCGGGGGAGGGGACGATCCTCTTTCTCGGCTGCACGGCGGGGACGTTCGAGCGTAACGTGCTCGCCCCGATGAGGGAGCTGAGGGGAGAAGAAGCGGTCGGAAGGCCGTCAAACGACGGCGAAGTGGAGGTCTTCGGGCGTATATGCAATATAATCGGTGCATCCCGTGGGGACGGAGCCGAGAAATTGCAGGGAACGGGCGTTGCCTACGCCTACGGCGACGAGATAACGACCTGGGACAGAGAGGTCTTCGATATGCTAAAATCCCGCCTCGACAAGCGGGGCGCCTGCTTCGACGGTACCTGCAACCCCGCAGGGCCGACACACTGG
>JAGHTD010000189.1 GCA_018065475.1 Candidatus Colimorpha enterica | reverse complement strand
ATATCAGACTGTATCAGAGAGACCTTTCAAAGCCGAAATATCTGCCTTTCCCCGAGGACGTTATCTTCACCGGAACCTCCGACAGAGGTCCGACGCAGATGAAGCAGGAACAAAAGAAATAATAGCCGATAGCTGTCATAAATCAGATCATACAATAAGAAAAAGCCCCGTAACGGGGCTTTTTGTGCTCGGGAAATCAGTTGTCTTTGCTGACCATGCGAACGGCGATACGGTCCTCGGGATCGTCGATTCCGTTTGCCGCAAGTGCCTTCGTGCAGTTCTCGATGAGGTCGAAGTAAACGTCCCAGTATTTTGCACTGTCGCACCAAGCGCGGACGGTGAAGATATAGGTGTCGTTATCTACGGCAGAGAGACGTGCGAAGGGAGCGGCGGGCTCGGTAATAACGCCGTTCGTCTCCTCTGCGGCCTTGAGAAGGACTGCCTTTGCGAGGTTCTGATCGCAGTCGTTGGTGATCTTGAAGTCAAGATCGACACGGCGTGCATTCTCGCAGGAGAAGTTTGTGACGTTGGCGTTCATAAGACTGCCGTTGGGAATGGTGATACGCTTGTTGTCGATGGTGAGCATTACCGTATAGAAGAGGGTGATGTCAGCCACGGTGCCTTCGCCGCCTGCGGCGGAGACGTAATCACCGACCTTGAAGGGTTTGAAGAGGAGGATCATAAGTCCGCCTGCAAAGTTGCTGAGCGCTCCCTGAAGAGCGAGACCGACCGCAAGACCGCAGGAAGCGAGGACGGCGATGACGGAGGTCATCGGAATGCCGAGAATGCTTATGATCGTGATGATGAGGAGAGCGTAGAGAATTATCGTTATCGCGCTTCTGATAACGCTCTGTACGGTTTTGTCAAGCTTGGTGAACTTCGCAGTCTTGACAAGGGCCTTCTTTACCGCCTTGATGACGATAGAGCCGATTATGAAGACGACGATCGCCGCAATGATCTTTCCGCCGAGGTTTGTACCGAACTCGACCAAAAGAGCTTTGAACTGATCTAATGTTGTGTTTGTGTCCATTTTGTTTTTTTCCTTTCTTCCGGAACGTCCGTTCCGTGTTATATATATTATTTTATCAGTATTTATTGTTTTTGTCAAGACTGTCGGCTTTTTTAACAATTATATAATTGACTTTTGTGCCGTATTGTGACATACTACACTATGGATAAATCCGTATAAAGGAGATAAGGTTTTGGACGTAAAAAATATTCTTGCACACTGCGATCACACGCTTCTTGCGCAGACTTCGACGTGGGAACAGATAAAGGCGATATGCGATGACGGAATGAAATACGGTACGGCTTCGGTCTGCATTCCTCCGTGCTTCGTAAAAAGAGCAAAGGATTACGCAGGTGACAGACTTGCGATCTGCACGGTCATAGGATTCCCCAACGGATACAATTCGACCGCCGTCAAAGCGTTTGAAACAGTTGACGCGCTTAACGACGGCGCGGACGAAATAGATATGGTCATCAATATCGGCGCGCTCAAAGAGGGAAACGAGGAGTACGTTCTCAATGAGATAAAAACTCTGAAGAACCTCTGCGGAGACAAGATCTTGAAGGTCATCATAGAGACCTGCCTGCTCACCGATGAAGAGAAGGTCACGATGTGCCGTCTCGTCACCGAGGCGGGAGCCGATTTCATCAAGACCTCGACCGGCTTTTCGATTGCCGGAGCCACAAAGGAAGACGTAAAACTCATGAGAGCAAACGTCGGCAAAAACGTCAAAGTCAAGGCGGCAGGCGGTATCGCCAACCTTGAGGACGCTGAAGACTTCATCGATCTCGGCGCAGACCGCCTCGGCACAAGCCGTGTGGTCAAAGCCGTAAAAGCGCTTGAAAACAACTGATAAAGGAGAGATCTCATGCCGATTCCGACACCTCACATAACAGCCAAAGAAGGCGATTTCGCAAAGACCGTCCTTATGCCTGGCGATCCTCTCCGCTCAAAGTTCATAGCGGAGACCTTTCTTGACGACGCCGTCCTCGTAAACAACGTAAGAGGCGTTCAGGGATACACGGGATATTACAAGGGCAAGAGAGTGTCCGTCATGGCTTCGGGAATGGGGCAGCCCGCGATAGGTATCTATTCCTACGTGCTTTATAATTTCTACTGCGTTTCAAGCATTGTCCGGGTCGGTTCCTGCGGCGCTTATCACCCCGATCTTCACGTAAGAGACCTGATGCTTGCCCAGGGC
>JAGHTD010000146.1 GCA_018065475.1 Candidatus Colimorpha enterica | reverse complement strand
ATACATCACAAAATGCGAAAAGTCAAGTAAAAATGAAATATTTATCGTAATTTTTGAATAATTATTTTATTTTCGGCAGATTATTATGAATATATGCATATAATATAAAAATGAACCGGCGCAAGTCGGTTCATTTTTTTATCATTACCGCATAGTAGAAGCCGTCGCTGTCCTCCGTCGGGAACAGCGTGTGTTCTTCGGCCAGCTCATAGTCGGGGTTGGACGCAAGAAACCTTCGTACGTTGTCGCCGTTCTCCGCCCTGCACAGCGTGCAGGTGGAATAGACGAGCTTACCTCCGCTTTTAAGATAGCGGGAGGAAGCCGTCAGTATCCTATACTGAATATCGGGGAGCTTCCCGATGTCTTCGGTCTTTTTGAATCTCAGCTCCGGCTTTTTCGCCATAACGCCGAGACCGGAGCAGGGGACGTCGCAAAGCACTCTGTCCGCCTTGCCGAAAAGCTCTTCTCTGCCCTTTTCGCCGTCGCACTGCATCGGCTCTATTATCCCGATCCCGAGTTTTTCCGCACCGTCCCTTATAAGTGACAGTTTTGACTCGTGAAGGTCGAAGCTGTATATCTTTCCCTCGTTTTTCATATCGAGCGCCATGGCGAAGGTTTTTCCGCCAGGGCAGGCGCAGGTGTCGATGACTGTCATACCCGGTCTTGCGTCAACGGCGGCGGCACAGAGCTGTGACGAAACGTCCTGCACGAAGCAAATCCCCTTGCCGATAACGTCCATGAGCCCGTCCGCGCCTCCCTCGTCGAGGATAAGCGCAGTCCCGCAGCCGTCGGCGGGATGAGACGGGATCAGACCGCAGAGCGTTTCGAGGTCGGTTTTCAGCGTGTTGACGTGAAGGGTTATCCTCGGCTGGATGAACATTGCTCCGAGGATCTTTTCCGCCTTCTCATTCCCGTAATCCTTCACGAGAATATCGACGATGCCCTGCGGGCAGGAATATTCAACGCTGAGACGGTCTTTTTCGTCCGGCTTCGGCAGGTTTTCTTTGTTTCTCGAGATATTGCGCAGAACGCCGTTCACGAAGCCGTCGGCACCCTTGTGGGAATACTGCTTGACAAGCTTTACGCTCTCGTTGCAGGCGGCGCTGTCGGGTACTCCGTCGAGATAAAGAATCTGATACGCACCGAGACGCAGGATGTTCAAAACCTTTTTCTCGATCTTTGCCAAAGGCGTCTTCGAGAAATGCGACAGCACGAAATCGAGCGTTATCAGACGTTCAAGCGTGCCGTAAACCATTCTGACGTAGAGATTTTTCTCGTTTCCGCCGAGGTTTTCGCGCTTAACCGTTACGTCGGTCTCGATGTTTGAATACTTGCCCTCGTATATTATCTTGTTCAGCGAGAGAAACGCCGCCTCGCGTGCGCTCAGCATGGCGAAGCGGTGAAGATCTCACCGTCTATCTTATTTCCTCTGAGGTAGTCTGCCGCCTTCATTCTCTTCTTTCCGGCGGGGATGATCTCGGTGAGGAGGATCACTCTGCCGTCTCCGCAGACCACTTTGATCCCGTCGTCGGAACCGTACGCACAGCCGCAGGGCTTGCCGCTCTTTTCGTCGGTCAGTTTTGCCGAGACGATCTTGAGCTGTACGCCGTTGCCGCGGAATGTAAAAGCGAGAGGAACGGGTGAAAGACCTCTTATCCTGTTTACGACCTTTTCGGCGTCGTCGGTGAAGCCGATACGGCAGTCGTCCTTTTCGATCTTTGCCGCATAGCAGGAAAGGGTGTCGTCCTGCTTCTCGGGTTTGAGCTCACCGGAAATTATCTTCGGGAGCGTCTCGGTTATCGCCCTGCCGCCCGCCTCCGCCATTTTGTCAAAGAGCGTGCCGAAATCGTCGTCGGGAGTGATCTCAACCTCTGTCTTGGCGAACATATCGCCGGTGTCAAGTCCGACGTCCATCTTCATGACGGTGATACCCGTAACCTTTTTTCCGTCGATTATCGCCCTTTGAATCGGTGCGGCGCCTCTGTATTCGGGAAGAAGCGAACCGTGGACGTTGATACATCCGTATTTCGGATAGTCGAGCACGAAGGAAGGGAGAATCTTTCCGTAAGCGGCGACGACGATCACGTCGGGGTCAAGATTGCGGATAAGCTCCTCTGCCTCTTCGCTTTTCATCGTCACGGGCTGAAAGACGGGAAGACCGCGTTCGAGAGCGTACTTTTTCACCTCCGTCGGAAGGAGCTCGTAGCCCCTGCCCTTCGGCTTGTCGGGCTGTGTTATGACCGAAATGTCGTATTCCCCGGTCTTATACAGCGCGTCGAGGGCGGCTACCGCAAAATCCGGTGTGCCCATAAAAAGCAGTTTTATCCCGCTCATTTCGTCTCCTCATCGTCCATTGATACGGCAACGTCGGTATAGATGACGCCGTCAAGATGATCGAGTTCGTGCGAGATCGCCTGCGCGAGGAAGTCCTCCGCGTCAAGGGTACATCTCTTGCCGTTTCTGTCGGTGTATTCGACGGTAACGGCGTAAGGTCTGACGGTCTCTCCCCAACGGTCGGGGACGGAAAGGCATCCCTCCTTGCATCTCTGCATCTTTTCGGAACGCTTCGTTATAACGGGGTTGATCATCTCGTAAAGCTCGCCCGGTACGGTCTCGACGATAACGATCCTTCTGAGAACTCCGACCTGCACTCCCGCAAGGCCTACGCCCTGCGCCTTGTGAAGGGTGTCTCTCATATCGTCGAGAAGACGAAGTGTTCTGTCGGTGATCTCCGCAAGCTCTCTGCTCTTCTTTCTGAGAAGAGGATCGGGAACCGTTACGATTTTCAAAATTGCCATATCTGCTCCTTTACAGGTTCATCGGATCCACGTCAAGTGAGACACTGATCTTTGAACCGTTCTTTTCTGTTGCTTCCGCATATTTTTCAGCGAGGAATGAGCGCATTGCCGCATTCATCACGCATTTTATGACGATCTGTGTGTGATATACGCCGTTTATCTTATATATCGGCGCGTCGATAGGTCCGAAGACCGTCATCGGTATCGTTTTTTCTTTTCTTATCTCCGCGGCGAGGGAATGGGCGCTGTCGAGCAGCAGTCCTTCATCAGTCGATGACATTGAGATCACGGCGAGATTGCAGAACGGGGGGAACGAAAGCGCCCTGCGGAGCGCGATCTCCTCGTCATACATCTTCTCGTAATTGCCTTCCGCCACAAGCCCGAAAAGGGGAAAATCGGGACTGTAAGTCTGAAGGAGTGCCTGACCGTGCTTCTTTGCCCTGCCCGCTCTGCCTATGACCTGCGTGAACAGGGAGAAGGCGCGTTCGGACGCCGAATAACTCGACTGATAAATCGCGCCGTCGGCGTTGATGACACCGACGAGCGTCACGTCGGGAAAATCGTGCCCTTTCGTGACCATCTGCGTACCGACGAGAATATCCGCTTCCCTGCGTCTGAAACTGCCGAGAAGCGCGTCGTAGGACATTTTTCCGCTCATCGAGTCGGAATCCATACGGAGAACGCGGGCGCTCGGGAACAGCCGGTTAAGCTCCTCCTCGATCATCTGCGTTCCGAATCCGACGTGCGTGAGAGTATCGTTCCCGCAGCTCGGACACTTCGAGGGCACCTGCTCCTTATTGCCGCAGTAGTGGCAGTAAAGATAGCCGCGGTTATAGTTGTTTCTGAACGAATGGTAGGTATATGAAACGCTGCAATGCGGGCAGGAGACCGCCTTTCCGCACACCGGGCAGGAAAGGAAGTTGTTGTAGCCCCTTCGGTTGATGAAGAGGATCGCCTGCTCGTTTCTCGCAAGCACGTTTGACAGACTTGCGTACAGCTTGTCGCCTATCGGGGTAAGCGAGTTGGAGCCCCGCATATCCGAGATGACGATCTCGGGGAGAGACGCTTCGCCGTACCTTTCGGAAAGCGTGACGAGCTTGTATTTGCCCTCCTTCGCCTTGCTGAAGGATTCGAGAGAAGGGGTCGCGGAGGCGAACAGAAGCGTCGAGCCCGTCGCCGCACATCTGAAACGCGCGATGTCCCTCGCGTGGTAACGCGGGGACGATTCGCTCTTATATGAATGTTCGTGTTCCTCGTCGAGCACGATCAGCCCGAGGTTCGGAAACGGTGCGAATACAGCCGAGCGTGTGCCGATGACCATATCCTTTTTGCCGTCTCTTATGCTTTTCCAGGCGTCGTATCTTTCGCCGTCGGAGAGACCGGAATGGAGCACCGCCACTCTGCCCT
>JAGHTD010000154.1 GCA_018065475.1 Candidatus Colimorpha enterica | reverse complement strand
GAAAACTACCGTTCCAAGAGAGAGGAGACCCTCCGCCGCCTCGCAAAGCGTATGGCGGAAAAGGCACTCAAATCCGGCAGAAACGTCGCCCTTGAGCCCATGAGCTCCTACGAGAGAAGGATCATCCACTCCGAGATCCAGGGCATGAACGGCGTCACGACCAACTCGGTCGGCTCCGATAGCAACAGAAGGATCATCATTACGGTCGAAAGCCCCGCTCCCCGCAGAGAAAAGAAGAAGGCAAAGGCACCCGTCGAGACGAAGCCCGCCTTCACCGGTAAGGAAGAGGAGTTCTCCGAGGACTACGTTCCCTCCACCACCCTCGGCCCGATCACAAAGAGAGCGAGATTCGACGAATCCCTCCCCGAGTATCAGTCCGACGGCTACACCGACAACGTAAAAGAAACGCACTGACAGAGTGACGGAAATCCCTTTGCTTTCGCAAAGGGATTTATTTTTCCATATTATTGAGCGAAGTGATCATAAATTGTGATTTTTCTCTTGACTTTGAACGCAATATGTGATAGAATATCACAAACCCCATTCAGGATGAAAGAAAGAGGAAAACAACCATGAATTTCGATAACATCGTCGCATCAAGAAAGAACAAAACCATCTACCGCAGCGGCAATCTCTGCGTAAAGGTCTTCAATTCCGACTATTCAAAGGCAAACGTGCTCAACGAAGCGCTCAATCACGCAAGAGTTGAGGATTCCGGACTCAAAAACATCCCCGCGATCCACGAGGTCACGATGATCGACGGCAAATGGGCGATCATCTCCGATTACATCGTCGGCAGACCGCTCTCCGAGCTTATGGCGGAGCATCCCGAAAAGGAGGATTGGTTCCTCAATTTGTTCGTCGATCTCCAAATCAAGGTGCAGTCATATTCCTGCCCGCTCCTTTCCCGCCTCAGCGACAAGATGAACAGAAAAATCTGCGAGACGGATTACGACGCAACGACAAGATACGCTCTCCATACCCGTCTCGACTCCATGCCGAAGCACAACAAGCTTTGCCACGGCGATTTCAACCCTTCCAACATCATAATCACCGAAAGCGGTGAGCCCTATATCATCGACTGGGCGCACGCTACGCAGGGCAACGCTTCCGCCGACGTCGCACGCACCTATCTCCTTTTCTGCCTCGACGGCAAGAACGCGCTCGGCGACAAGTACGTCGATCTGTTCTGCGCAAAGACGAAGACCGACAAGAGATACGTTCAGAGCTGGATCCCGATCGTCGCCGCTTCGCAGTCCGTCAAGGGTCACGAAGATGAAAAAGAGTTCCTCTCAAAGTGGGTCAACGTCGTTGACTACGAATGATGAAAAAGTTTGACACAAAGATACAGTATCTAAAATACAAGGTACTGAGGGAGGTCGCCGGTCACACGTGGACGAACTCTCTCCACGAAAACCTGCTTGATATCCCCAAGGCGATCGTCCCGGGCAAGATCCCGACAATGCGCTGCTGCGTATATAAAGAGCGGGCGATCCTCGGCGAAAGGGTGAAGGTGGCAATGTGCGGCTACAAGAGCAATCCCGGCGTCATCCAGGTGCTCGACATCGCCTGCGACGAATGTCCCGTCGGCGGCTACGAGGTCACCTCCGCCTGCCGCGGCTGCCTCGCACAGCGGTGCAAGGACGTCTGCAAGTTCGGGGCGATCAGCTTCGACCACGACCACACCGCGCACATAGACAAGACGAAGTGCAAAGAATGCGGTGCCTGCTCGAAGGTATGCCCGTATTCGGCGATACGCAATTTCAAGCGTCCCTGCGAGACCGCCTGCAAAGTCAAGGCGATCTCAATGGGCGAAGAAAAACAGGCGGTGGTTGACAGCGAAAAGTGCATCTCCTGCGGTGCCTGCGTTTATCAGTGCCCCTTCGGAGCCATAACCGACAAGTCGTTCATCCTCAACGCCATTGATATTCTGAAAAAGAGACATATATCCGCCGACACCCGCGCGGTCGCGGTCATCGCGCCTTCGGCGGCAAGCCAGTTTTCCTTCGCAAGCTACGGGCAGGTGGTGACCGGGCTTCGTCTTCTCGGCTTCGACGACGTCGCGGAAGCGGCTCTCGGTGCCGATATTGCCGCCGCTGAGGAGGCAAAGGAGCTCGCAGAAAAGGGCTTCCTAATATCCTCCTGCTGTCCCGCTTTCGTCAGCTACGTGAAAAAGAACTTTCCTCAGCTTGAAGAGTACATCTCCTCTTCCCCGTCGCCGATGACGGTCACGGCAAAACTGATCAAGGAAAAGTATCCGGCAAGCAAGGTCGTCTTCATCGGTCCCTGCACGGCGAAGAAAGCCGAAATGCAGCGCGAGGACGTCAGACGCTTCGTCGATGCGGTCATCACGTTCGAGGAGCTTCAGGCGCTCTTTGACAGCCGTTCCATCAACATAGAGACGCTTGAGGAAACCAAGCTCAACGACGCGTCGGGCTTCGGAAGGTCATTTGCAAGAAGCGGAGGGGCGTCCGAGGCGATAGCCGAAGCACTCAAAGAGCAGAATATCTCTTTCAACTTCAAGCCCTGCGTATGCGGCGGGATCGAAGAATGCCGCACCGCTCTGCTCAAAAAGTCAAAGGAAAAGCAGGACTTCAACTTCATCGAGGGAATGGCCTGCGTCGGAGGATGTATCGGAGGCGCCGGCAATCTCACCCACGGTGAGCAGGACAGAAGTCTCATCGACAAAAGCGCCGCAAAAGCGGAAAAGAAAACCGTATTATAAGAAAACGCGGAGAAGGCAAAAATGTCTTCTCCGCGTTTTATTCTTCTTTGTCGCTCTTTTCGGCTTTCATAACCGCGTCAAGCTCGTTCATCACGGCACCCTTGCGCCTGATCCCGGTCACAAACAGACGCCGTACCGCATAAAATGGGATGAGAATCGGGTGCTTTTCGCAGGCAGGATAGTTTGCTTTGAACCATTTTGCCGAAGGGAAAAGCCGCGAAAGGACGTATTTCACCTTGTTTATCCCCGTCGCTCCGTCGGGATATTTCGTCCTGAAGGCGTTTGTCACTCTGTTTTCGTAATTGCCGTAGGTGCCGGAGCCCGCAAAATAAGCGACCGTCTCCTCTTCTTCCTCCGTCAGCGTGTACTCACAGCCGCCGAAGACCTTGTTTGACAGTTCCCTCAGCTTTTTTTCAAAATCGGATATGCCGAGCTTTGCCGTTTCGTCCTCAATGTATTTGCGGTCGTATTTTTCACCGAAGAGATTGTTGAGAACGTAAATATCGAGCAGAGACCGCAGTCCCGTACCGGTCCCCGAATAATGCTTGTAGGTGTGGACTATCGAATAGACGTAGAAGTCCTCGTCGGAAAAATAAAATCTTACGCCGTCGTCGGTCATCAGTCTCTCCCACACGTCGGCATAATAACCGTATATCCTCTCGTTTTCCCTCGGAT
>JAGHTD010000058.1 GCA_018065475.1 Candidatus Colimorpha enterica | reverse complement strand
AAAAACGACGCTTCTCAACATTATCGGCGGTCTTGACCAATATACGAGCGGAGACCTCGAAATAAGAGGGCGTTCGACAAAGAATTATTCCGACCGCGACTGGGACACCTACCGCAACCATTCGATAGGTTTCGTCTTCCAGAGCTACAACCTCATACCTCATCAGACGGTGCTCTCAAACGTCGAGCTTGCGCTCACCCTTTCGGGCGTAAAGAAATCCGAAAGAAAGAGACGTGCGACAGAGGCACTTGAAAGAGTCGGGCTCGGAGACCAGATGAACAAGAAGCCGAATCAGCTTTCGGGCGGACAGATGCAGAGAGTTGCCATCGCAAGAGCGATCGTAAACGACCCCGAGATCCTGCTTGCCGACGAGCCGACGGGTGCGCTTGACTCCGAGACCTCCGTCCAGGTAATGGATATCCTCCGTGAGATCGCAAACGACCGTCTCGTCATCATGGTCACCCACAACCCGGAGCTTGCCGAACGCTACTCCGACCGGATAATCCGTCTGAAGGACGGTCTGATCGTCGATGACAGCAGACCGATCGAAAAAGGTGAAAACGAGAGCACTTCCCTCCTCGAAAAGGCGAAGAACCGCTCCATGTCCTTCTTCACCGCCCTCGGACTATCTGTCAACAACCTTCTCACGAAGAAGGGCAGGACGATCATGACCTGCTTTGCCGGCTCGATAGGCATCATCGGTATCGCCCTCATCCTTTCGGTCTCAAACGGCGTCAACAACTTCATCAACAAGATCCAGGAGGACACGCTGACGAAGTACCCGCTGACGATCGACGCAGAGAGCGTCGATATGACCGCCATGCTCGAGGGTATGGCAGGCACATCGTCGGATGACGACGGCAAGGACGACGATCCGACGATCGCCGAACGCGACGAAGACAGAGTTTACGCCACATCGGGCATCGCGAAGATAATGAAGGCGATGACCTCGATCACAACCTCGAAGAACAACGTCACCGACTTCAAGAAGCACATCGAAAAAAGTGCCGAATTCAAAAAATACGCCTCCGCCGTCAAATATTCCTACAACCTCAGTCTCAACATGTACTACACCGACGCCGACGGCAAGATAGCAAAGTCCGACAGCGGCTCGGTACTCACCGATATGTACGCGGCGATGGGCGTAACGCTCGGAGGCACCTCGTCCTCGATGCTCTCGTCCTACTCGACCGCCATGTCGGTATGGGAGGAAATGCTCTCCGGCAGCAACGGCGAGCTCATCAGCCCTATCCTCACCGAGCAGTACGATATTATGGCGGGAAAATGGCCGGAAAGCTACGATGAAGCCGTCATCGTCGTCAACGAGCGCAACGAGCTCAGCGATTTCGTCCTCTACTCCCTCGGTCTCAAATCCTCCGAGGAGTTCAGCGAGATAATCAAGGCGGCTATGGAGCAGAAGGAGATCGACATCTCCGAGGACAGCTGGTCCGCCGACGAGATAACCTCCCTTTCCTTCCGTCTCATCCTTCCCTGCGACTGCTACCGCAAGCAGAGCGACGGCAAATGGCTCAATCTCTCATCGACCGAAGCCGGAATGAAGATCCTTTACAACGACCCCGCAAGCTACACCGAGATAAAGATCGTCGGTATCATCCGTCCCAACGAGAACGCCCTCTTCAATATGATGACCGGTGCGATCGGCTACACTTCGAAGCTCACCGAATACATCATCTCCCGCACAGAGGAGAACGAGCTCGTCAAGGCACAGCTCGCCGACAAGGACACCGACGCGATCCTCGGCCTCCCCTTCAGAACGGAAGAGGACGAGCCCACGGCTGACGAAAAGCTCGCCGCCGTAAAGGAATGGATCGCCTCCCTCTCCGCAGAGGAAAAGGCAGAGCTCTACGTCGAGATCATGTCCACCCCCACCGCCGACTACATCAAGTCCGCCTTCGAGGGAATGACCGCCTCGATGACGAGAGACGAACTTACGGCTCAGATCCTCACCCAGTACGCCGAAAACATGGGCACCACAGACACAGAAAAGGTCAAGAGCTACCTCGACAGTATGTCGGAGGAAGAGCTCCACACCCTCATCTACGACAGCGTTGCCGAGATGATCTCGGCGGCTTACTCGCAGGAGGTCAGGGCAAAAATGTCCATGATCCCCGCCGAGTCGCTCGCTATGATGCTCGACCCCGACAAGCTCACCGAAGGACAGATCGACGCCGTATATAAGGATCACATTCCCTCGTCCTTCTCCGATTCGGATTACGCTTCCTGCCTCGCAGACCTTGGCTACGTCGATAAGGACTCGCCGAAAGTAATCACCATCTACGCTTCCACATTCGAGAACAAGAACAAGATCAGCGACCTCGTTGACGAGTACAACAAGTCCGTCAAAGAGGAAGACAAGATCAAGATGACCGACTACGTCAAGCTCCTCATGTCCTCCGTCTCCACGGTCATCAACGCGATCTCCTACGTTCTCATCGCCTTCGTCGGCATTTCCCTCGTCGTCTCGTCGATCATGATCGGTGTCATCACCAACATCTCCGTCCTTGAAAGGACGAAGGAGATCGGTATCCTCCGCGCCGTCGGCGCTTCAAAGAAGGATATCGGACTTGTGTTCAACGCCGAGACCTTCATCATCGGTCTGTTTGCCGGTGTCATCGGTATCGCCGTAACGCTTATCCTTATCGTCCCGATCAACCTCATCCTTCACCATTTCACCGGTCTTGCTTACCTCAGCGCGGCGCTTCCCGTCGGAGGCGCAGTGCTCCTCGTGCTCCTCTCTTTCATCCTCACCGTCATAGCGGGCATAATCCCCGCCCGTGCGGCGTCGAACAAGGACCCCGTCATAGCACTGAGATCGGAATGATCCGATATGAAAAAATCGCCGCTTCATCGAAGCGGCGATTTTCTGTTTACTTAATATCAGTTGGTTCCGCGCTGTGCCTTGTCGAGGTACTTACCGAAGACCATAAGGCCGGTTGTGATTGCGATAAGCAGGTTTGAAACGCAGTTGCTTATTGCGCCGACGGCACCCGATCCGTAGTCGGAAAGGTTCGCGAAAACGACGATCATCAGTATCAGTCTGCAAAGGATGAAGGTCGTCACGAGAATCACCGTATTGGTCCTTCCTAAGTCCTTAGCGACCGCAAGAGCGGAAACGACAGCGACGGGAATGATGTTGAGGACGATGATATAAGCCGGCTCGCTTTCGGGAAGCGTTGCAAGGAAGATCGTCTGAACGAACGCTCCGGTGAAGAGCAAAGCGAAGAACACCTTGTAAATGATCGCGGCGCTCTTGCTGTAATTCATCAGCAGATACGCCAGACCGAAGGTCAGCATAAGGAGATCCAGCAGCGTGACGACGATCGAAAGCCAGCTTGCTCCGTACTTTGACGTGTCGGCAGGGCTCTTTATCAGTGCGTAGACGCACAGTCCGAGCGACGCCAGCAGTAAAATTGCGTGAATAATCCTAACGGGTAAATACTTTTTCTTTTCCATAGTTTTCTCCAAAGTTTCTGAACGCTCTTCGTTCATGGGATCGGTAATAATTCCGCACGGTCACTAAGCGTGCGTTATCTTGCCTTTGCCGAAACGGCATTGCTCATTTCGGAAAGGTCGTAGAGGCAGTCGGAAGGGATCGCCGCCACCTTGTAGTAATAGGTTCTGCCGCTCTTTGCCGAAAGGTCGGTGTAGGAGGAGAGGATCGTTCTTCCTATTTCCTCATATACACCGTTCTCCGACGAAGCACGGTAAACGATATATTTCGACGCGCCCTTGATTCCGTTCCAGTTGAGGATCGGCTTGCCGGCGAGCAGCGTCCTGCCGGTATATGAGAGCTCGGGGGTCTTTATACGCAGCTTTCCGGTCTCGACCTTTTCGTCGAACAGACCGTCAACGCAAACGGGTCTCGTCCTTGCGATCATATCCGAAACGTCCGCAAACAGCGGTTCCGTCATCGAAGCGGTCGAATTGAGTATTCCGCCGACGAACTGGAAGTGGTCGAGAGGTCTGTCTTCGCATACCTGCCATACTCCCGGCTCGACGTTTGCGGGATCGTAATTCTTATGCTTTGCGCCGAAGGGATATTTTTCGGAGACCGTATTGACCATACCGTCGTTGGGGAGCCACGTCTTATCGACCGTACCGTAAACGCTGCCGTCGATGTTGAGGATGACCTCGTCGTTTGTTTCGTATCTTCCCATCACGATCGAGAAGGGCTTGAACAGCTCAAACATTCCCGCGTCGGGCATATAGTTGGAGCTTAACAGACTCTTGTGCGTCTTGTTGCCGGGGAGACTGAAATAATATACGTTGTCGAAGGTCTCCCAACCCTGTTTCAGCTTGTTCGTTCCCTCGATCGTAAGATCGTAGAACGCGTGGTCGCTTCCCGCGAGGAAGCCCTTCTGATCGAGGAAGTTTGTGATTGATCCTGCATCCTTGCCGGGGATCTTGCTGAGGCCGAACTGCTCGAGCTGGAAGTCGTAGATCGCGCCGATCTCGGTCTGTCCGAGGGTGTCTGCCACTCCGACGAGGAGAGCGGCGAGAAGCTCGGTCGCCTTATCGTTCGACGTGATGAAGGTCGTGCCGTTGAGGACGCCGGCGAGCGTCGTGATCGAGTTGATCAGATATTCGCCGTGGTAATCGCCCCAGAAGAGAGGAGAGATATAGTCGTGCCAGTCGCCGCCGTATATCCTTGCCTGCTCCATTCCCCACTGACGCTCCGCTTCGTCACCGTAGGCGAGAAGCTGAAGGAACATCGTGGAAACGGCGCCGCCGAAGCTGTGAGCAACGAGGTTTATCTTATTGTCGTTCCAACCTATGATATTTCTGTTTTCGTGGTAGATCGGGCCCCAACCGGAGATCTGAGGATTGCCGGTGTAGTCGCGGCCGTAACGGCTGTGGCTGAGGGAATAACCGAGCGACGCGTATTCGGCACTGCACTTGTCGGCGTGTGCCTGACCGTAGTCAACTCTGTTGCCCGTAAGCTGTGCAAAAAGCTCACAGCAGCGGTCCCAGCCCGAGGAGAGCGGACCGACAGACGCTACGTAAATATCGTCTCCGAGTCCCTCCATATATTCGCCCATATTCCCGGAGGTAAGCCCCCAGAAAGGCAGGATCTTTGAAAGATCGTCTTCGTTTCCCCAGCCGAGAAGGCCGTGGAACAGCACGGTGGTATATTC
>JAGHTD010000203.1 GCA_018065475.1 Candidatus Colimorpha enterica | reverse complement strand
AGCGTATGCTTGTCCCCGGAGGAGAGATAGTCTTCAAGACCGACAACCGCGGGCTTTTCGACTTTTCGCTTGAGGAGTTCACCGCCGAAGGGTTCGAGCTTGAGGACATAACCTACGATCTCCACAACAGCGAGTACGCGGCGGACAATATTGTCACCGAATACGAAAAGACATTTTCCGAAAAAGGTTTTACGATCAACAGAGTAAGAGCAGTAATGAAGGATGTGAAAGAATGAACAATTATGACATAATCATCGTAGGCGCGGGCCCCGGCGGAATATTCGCCTCCTACGAGCTTACAAAAAATAATAAAGATTTGAAGATTGCCGTGTTTGAAATGGGTAATCCTCTTTCAAAAAGGAAGTGCCCGATCGACGGCAAAAAGGTGAAATCCTGCATAAACTGCAAGACCTGCTCCATCATGAGCGGCTTTGGCGGTGCGGGTGCTTTTTCCGATGGAAAATACAATATCACAAACGATTTCGGCGGTACCCTTTATGAATATATAGGTCAGAACGAGGCGATCGACCTCATGAAATACGTCGATGAGATCAACCTTTCTCACGGCGGTGAAGGCACGAAACTTTACTCGACAGCCAACTCAGAGCTTAAGAGAAAATGCCTTGAAAACGACCTTCATCTCCTCGATGCGCAGGTCCGTCACCTCGGTACCGACATAAACTACAAGGTGCTTGAAAACTTATACGAAGAGTTGAAAAACCGTGTTGATTTCCATTTTCTGACGGCAGTCAAGTCGATTGAGAAGATCGACGGCGGCTTCAAGGTCATCACCTCCGACGGCGAATATACGAGCGAAAGATGTATCGTTTCGGTAGGCAGAAGCGGTTCCAAATGGATGGAATCCGTCTGTGAATCGCTCGATATTCCTACAAAATCAAACAGAGTGGATATCGGTGTCAGAGTAGAGATTCCAGCCGACGTTTTCTCGCACATCACCGACAAGCTGTACGAGAGCAAGATCGTTTACCGCTCGAAGCAGTTTGAGGATTTTGTCCGCACATTCTGTATGAACCCCTACGGCGCTGTCGTCAACGAGAATACAAACGGTATAGTTACGGTCAACGGCCACAGCTACGAAGATCCTGCTATGCACACGAAGAATACAAACTTCGCGCTGCTCGTGAGCAAGCATTTTTCGGTGCCTTTCAAGGATTCCAACGGCTACGGCGAAAGCATAGCGCGTCTTTCCAATATGCTCGGAGGCGGCGTTATCGTCCAGAGATTCGGCGACCTGATAAGAGGCAGAAGGACAAACGAACACCGCCTGTCGCAGAGCTACGTCGTCCCGACGCTTTCTGCTACTCCGGGCGACCTCAGTCTCGTTATCCCCAAGAGAATACTTGACAGTATAATCGAGATGATCTACGCTCTTGATAAGATCGCTCCCGGTACCGCAAACGACGATACGCTCCTTTACGGTGTTGAAGTCAAGTTCTACAACATGGAGGTCGAGATAGACGGCAACCTCGAAACGAGAGAAAAGGGACTGTACGTTATCGGCGACTGCTCCGGCGTCACCCATTCGCTTTCCCACGCGTCGGCTTCCGGTGTCCACGTCGCAAGACGTATCCTCAGTGAAATATGATGGAAATATCGGGAAATGCTCTTTCCCGATATTTTTTTGCGTAAAAAATCCTTGACAAAGCAGACCGCGCATAGTATAATTTTATCGTTATGAAGAAATATATTATTCTTTTTTCGGTCGTAATGACGTTTTTCTTCTGTCTTTGCTCCTGCGGCAAGGACACAAGGAAAAAATATGATAATTTCATATATGAGGACGCGGAAGATCACGCGGTCATCCTCGGCTATTCCGGTACCGAAGCCGTACTTCATATCCCGTCGGAGATAGACGGTCTCCCGGTCACGGAGATCGCCGACAACGCTTTCAACGGGTTTATTTATCTTAACGAGGTGTATATCCCCGACTCGGTAACGAAGATGAATTACGCCTTTTACGGGTGCAGATCGCTGACATACGCCGAGATCGGAAGCGGTGTAATCGAGATGGACAGCGCTTTTTACGGCTGTGAAAAGCTCGAAAAGGCGGTCGGATATGAAAACGCACAGATCATGTCAAACGCCTTCGGCGGCTGTCTCTGCCTTGCGGAAGGGCATATCGGAGAATACGTCATCGCCTGCGAGAACGCTTTTTCGGGATGTTCTTCGCTTGTAAAGGCCGTTATTTACTCCGGCACCGATTCGCTTGACGGTACATTTGAGGGCTGTGTTTCGCTCCCCGAAATATCTCTGCCCGTTTCGGTCGTTTCGCTCAACGGCACTTTTAAGGGGTGCTCGTCACTTGAAAACATCGGGGGACTTGACAACGTCCAGTCGTTCATCTTGTCTTTTGAAGGATGTACAGCGCTGAAAGAGATCGTCCTCGGTCAGTACGTGAATGAGATATGCTCGGCTTTCACCGGCTGTTCGTCGCTTACAAAGATCGTAAATATGCCCGACGAGCTTGAGAACTATTCTGCCTCCTTCGGCGGATGTTCTTCTCTTGAATACATCTCGGTACCTTCGATAAACGGCGAGGAAGCAAGAAATGAATATGTCTTAAACGACGATTTCAAAGGCTGTTCTTCGCTGAAAGTCGCAATGATCTCTGCCGATATTTCGTCTTCGTCGGAGCTTTCCGCCGTCTTTCAGGACTGCAAACAGCTTGAAATGCTGTCTATTCCGAAAGGGCTCATGTACGATCTCACGGACTATTATTACACGTTTACGGACGAGATATACGAAGGTGACAACCTTGACGTCATAAACTCCGTAAGCAAGCTGAAATCACAGAAAAGCTATATCGTTTCGCGTAACTACACGAAGATAGACGGATATTCATACCATAAGATCATAGGCGGAGAAGTAAACCTTATCGAGCCGGACGAAGTCGCTGAAAGACAGACCGACGATACCTTCAGACCCTTCACGGTCGTGTCGTTTTTTATAGCAAATCCCGACGGCTCGTCCCATTACGATCTCGTCCCGATCAAGCGCACGTATGAGTTTTACCGCTCGTCCTCCCGCTCGTCGAGATGCCTTTTGCCCGAAAGGATATACGTCAACGGCGAAATCTGCATAATAGTATAAAAAATTACCCTGCACGGCAGGGTTTTTTTTATTTGTTTATTGATTAGAATAAAAT
>JAGHTD010000008.1 GCA_018065475.1 Candidatus Colimorpha enterica | reverse complement strand
CTTTTTCTTGACTTACATTGCTTTGTCTATGGAGATGGCGGAGATGTTCGCTCCGTCAACTCCTCTGATCTCGAGAAGGCCTACGCCGTTCTCTTTCATCGCTCTGATCTGACCGTCTATCGAATTGTCCGCCTCGTCGGCGAATGCACAGAGTCTAACCATATCAGACACCCGAATAAGCGGAGAATCCGCCGTCGATGGGCATCGTGATACCCGTTACGAAGCCCGCCTTGTTCTCGTCAAGAAGGAACTCGACTGCTCCGAGAAGCTCTTCCGCCTCTCCGAATCTGCCCATAGGGGTGGAACGGAGGATCTTGCCTGTTCTTGCCGTGGGGGTGCCGTCCTCGTTGAAGAGGAGACTGCGGTTCTGGTTGGTTACGAAAAAGCCGGGGGCGATGGCGTTTACGCGGATGCCTTCCTTTGCGAAGTGGACTGCGAGCCAGGAGGTGAAGTTGGAGACTGCCGCCTTGGCTGCGGAGTATGCGGGGATCTTGGTGAGCGGTCTGTACGCGTTCATAGAGGAAATGTTGAGCACCGAGCAACCGGGTCTGCCGAGCATATCTGCCATGAAGACCTGCGAGGGGAGAAGAACGCCCTTGATGTTGAGGTCAAAGACGAAGTCGAAGCCCGCGTCGCTGATGTTGAAGAAGGTGAGGAAGTCCTCTGCGCTCTCGTCGCCTTTTTCGTACTCCTCGTGGAGGGTGGTGCACTTGGGGTTGTTGCCGCCCGCGCCGTTGATGAGGATGTCGCACTTGCCGAGGTCGGCGTTGACCTTTGCGTGAACTTCCTCAACGCTTGCTCTTTCAAGGCAGTTGCACTTGTAGGCGACGGCCTTGCCGCCTGCGGCGTTGATCTCGTCGGCAACCTTCTGGGCTGCTGCCTCGTTGATGTCGAGAAGAGCGACCTTTGCGCCCTTGGAGGCGAGAAAACGTGCAAATCCGGAGCAGAGCACTCCGCCCGCACCGGTGATAACGATTGTCTTATCCATAATGAATTATCCTCTCTTATTTCTCGAGACCTTCAAAAAGTCCCGTGATGTATGCGGCGCCGAGCGCGCGGTCGAAGAGACCGTAGCCGTAGCGTCCCTTTTCGCCCCAGATCATTCTTCCGTGGTCGGGACGTACGTAGCCGTCAAAGCCGTTGTCGAGCAGGGCTCTGACGATGCCCTTCATGTCAAGCGATCCGCACTCGGTGGGATGACCGACCTCCATGAACTGACGGTAGCCGGTGATCTTGATGTTGCGGAGGTGGAGGAAGGCGATACGGGGAGCGAACTCCGCCGCCATCTTCACGAGGTCGTTGTCGGTGGAAGCGCCGAGGGAGCCCGTGCAGAAGGTAAGTCCGTTTGCGGGGCTGTCAACGATCTTTAAGAAACGTCTCAGATTGGTCGTATTCGTGATTATTCTCGGGAGACCGAAGATACCCCAGGGCGGATCGTCGGGGTGGATGGCCATCCTGATGCCTGCCTCCTCTGCGACGGGTATCACGGCTTTGAGGAATACCGAGAGGTTCTCCCAGAGCTGTTCCTCGCCTATCTCCTTGTAGCGGAGGATGAGGGACTTCAGCTCGTCCTTTGAGTAGCTTTCGTCCCAGCCGGGAAGGGAAAGCTCGCTCGTGAGCGGATCCATCGACAGGACGGTCTGCTCGTCGTAGGCGAGGGAGTTGCACCCGTCGGGGTGCTGATGCTCAAGCTCGGATCTCAGCCAGTCGAATACGGGCATGAAGTTGTAGCAGATACACTTCACTCCCGCCTTGCCGAGACGGCGGACGTTTTCGCAGTAGTTTTCGATGTACTCTTTGGCTTTGGGGCCTCCGAGCTTTATCTCTTCGTGTACGGGCACGCTCTCGACGACCTCGAACTCAAGACCGTGAGCTTCCGCCTTCTTTTTGATGGCCTCTATGCTCTCGCAGCTCCAGACCTGACCGGGCGCCTTGTCGTAAACGGCGGAGACGATACCTGTCATCATCGGGATCTGACTGATCTTTTCGAGGGTAACGGGATCGTTGTCACCGTACCAACGGAATGTCATTTTCATATATTTTCAGCTCCTTTCACAAAGCTTTTTTGTATTTTCGCAGCATACTCTGCGGGCGATCTCGTCCGCGTTTCCGCTGTATTCACCGCTTTCAACCCACTCGCCGAGGACGGAGCAGAATATCCTTCTGAAATAGTCGTGGCGTGCGTAGGAGAGGAAGGAACGGCTGTCGGTCAGCATTCCGAGGAAGCCGGCGATGTGTCCCGTCCTTGCGATGATCCTGATGACCTCCTTTATTCCGTCCTTGTGATCGCAGAACCACCATGCGGTGCCGAGGATGACGTTGGGGAAGGAATAGGCGACCGACGCGAGGGCGTCGTTGCCGGAAGGATTGAGGGAATAGATGATGGTCTTGGGGAGACCGGTGCGGGTGTTGATCTCGTCGAGGACGGCGGCGATGTCGCCGGTCGGTACGGGATCGTTTACGCTGTCGCCGCCCATGTCGGCACCCTTGGCGTTGAAAAGAAGGGAGTTGGTGTTGCGTCTGACGGCGATGTGCCACTGCATGGAGAGGCCGTATTTCTTGTAAAGACCGCCGAGGAAGACGAACATCCTGTAAAGGAAGGCGTCAAACTCGCCGTCGGCGAGCTTTTCGCCGTTAAGAGCTTTCGTGAACGCGGCGTTTGCCTCTTCGTCGCTGCCCTTGCGGGAGGGGAAGAAGGGGATACCGACGTCGGTGAAACGGCATCCGTTTTCTGCGAAGAAAGCAACTCTCTTTTCGATGGCTTCGTCGAGGGAGGCAAGGTCTTTTACCTCGATCCCCGCTGCCTTGGAGAACTTCTTCACGTAGTCTGCATAGCCCTTTACGTCGAGGCGGAGCAGATTGTCGGGGCGGAAAGAGGGCACGACCTTGAAGCCGACCGTCTTGTCCGACGCGATGAGCTTGTGGTATTCGAGAGTGTCGGCGGGGTCGTCGGTGGTTGCGACGAGGGCGACGTTTGACATCTCTATGAGCTTGCGGTGTGAATATTTCTTCTCTGCGATGACGGCGTTTGCCTTTTCGTAGATCTCCTCGGCCGTTTCGGGGGAGAGGGGAGTGTCGATCCCGAAATACATCGAGAGCTCCATCTCCGTCCAATGGTAGAGAGGATTGCCGGCGGCAAGCGATACCGCTTCCGCATAGGCGAGGAACTTTTCCTTCCATCCTGCGTTTCCGGTGATCAGCTCCTCGTCGATCCCGGCGGCACGCATGAGACGCCATTTGTAGTGGTCGCCTCCGAGCCACATTTCGCCGATGTCGGTGAAGGGCTTGTCTTCCCAGATGTCCTTGGGGGAAAGGTGGCAGTGGTAGTCGTAGATCGGAAGATCCTTGACGACGCCGTAGAGCCGCTTGGCTTCACCGCAGGATAACATGTAATTTTCTTTCATTCTGTTACCGTCCTATATCTTGCCTGAGGCAAATTATTGCTTTTTGTTTGCAGCGAGCGAACGCTCGATGTCGAAGAACTCCTTCGTGTCCTTTATTACGTCCTTGCTGAGGAAGAGGAGACCGATGAGGTTGGGAAGCGCCATGAGGGCGTTTGTGATGTCGGCGATCGTCCATATTGCTTCAAGCCCGAGGAAGGGAGCGATAGCGAGCATTACGATCGTCGCAATGCGGTAGAAGACCGTGGAATTGGCCGAGCCGGTGAGGTAAACGAGGCATCTCTCTCCGTAGTAGGACCAGCCGATGATGGTGGTGAAGGAGAAGAAGATGATACCGACGGCGACGACGATCTTTCCTACGTAGCTGCCGACCGCCTCGCCCATGATCTTGGTGAAGATCGTTCCGAAGGCGTTGCCGACGAGGATGGAACCGTCAACGGTCGAGGTGTTGAGGAGCCCCGAGGAGATGACGACGATACCGGTCATCGTGCAGATGACGATGGTGGTGAAGAACACGCCTGTCATGGAGATGAGACCCTGACGGACGGAGGAGTTTGTCTGAGCCGACGCGGAAGCTATCGGGGACGAGCCGAGGCCCGCCTCGTTGGAGAACACACCGCGGGCGACGCCAGAACGGAGAGCGGTCAGCATGGAGATGACGAGCGTACCCGAAACTCCGCCGGCGATGGCGGTCGAGGAGAACGCACCCTTGAATATCTGACCGAATACCGAGGGAAGCTCGGTGAAGTTGATACCTATGACGAGGATGGCGGAGCCGACGTAGAGGATCGCCATTACGGGGACGACGATCTCAGCGATCTTGGAAATGGACTTGATACCGCCGAGGATGACGAGGGCGACGATGACGGTGAGGATAAGGCCTGTGATCCAGGTGGGGATCTGCCATATATCGTTGACGATCTCGGTTATTGAGTTGGACTGGCAGAGGACGCCGGTGCCGAGCAGGGTGGTGATGAGGGCGAAGACGGCGAATATGACGGCGAGGGGCTTCCACTTTTTGCCCATGCCTTTCTCGATGTAGTACATCGGGCCGCCGCTGAAATTGCCCTTGTCGTCCTGCTCACGGTAGCGGACCGCAAGCAGACATTCGGCGTATTTCGTAGCCATTCCGAGGAGGGCGGAGACCCACATCCAGAAGAGGGCTCCGGGGCCGCCGAGACGGAGGGCGGTGGCGACGCCGACGATACTTCCGGTACCTATCGTAGCCGCGAGAGAGGTGCAGAGGGAGGCAAAGGGAGAGACGTCACCGCTTGCTCCCTCTTCCTTCTCGAAGATCATTTTGAGTGCGCGGGGAAACTTCGTAAACTGTATTCCCTTGAGGCGGATCGTGTAGAAAAGGCCGGTGCCGAGAAGAATCACGAGGGTGGGGACTCCCCATACGGCGTTGTCGATCGCCTTCAGTATTTCCAAGAACTTGTCCACTTTTTTACTCCTGTAAAGCAAGATTTGTTACTATATATTATAAACTAATAACCTCTTTT
>JAGHTD010000050.1 GCA_018065475.1 Candidatus Colimorpha enterica | reverse complement strand
GTCGTGGACAGTATCATCGGCGACGGCGAATACAAGGGTATCGTCATCCGCAACACCGAAACGGGCGAAAAGACCGAGCTTTATTCCGACGGTATGTTCATAGCGATCGGTCTCATTCCCGATACCGAGCATTTCGTATCGACAGTAAAGAGCGACGCAAGAGGGTACGTGATTTCGGACGAGAACTGTCTCACCGACAAGGCGGGCGTATTCGTTGCCGGAGACTGCCGTACCAAGGCGGTCAGACAGATCACGACCGCCTGCGCCGACGGAGCGGTCGCCGCTCTCGCCGCCTGCAAATATATTGACGCATAAGCCGTCAGCCCATTCATATTATACGGCATAGTCCGTGAAAGGAAAAATATATGTTGAAAGCTGATTTCACAAAGATCAACGGAGTGATTAACCCCGTCCACGGAGTCAACAACGGACCGAGAACGGGTCATTTTCTCCACGATTCGTCAAAATGGTTCAAAGAAGCGCAGATCCCTTATTCCCGCCTTCACGATACCGAGGGGGCGTACGGAGCGGGTGAATTCGTCGATATCCCCTGCGTTTTCAAGTGCTTTGACGCAGATCCGACCGACCCGAAAAACTACAATTTCTTTTTGACCGACAAGTACATAGAGGCGATAAGGGAATGCGGAACGAATGTCATCTACCGTCTCGGAGTCACGATCGAAAACGGGCCGATAAAGCGCCATATCTATCCCCCGAAGGACTATAAGAAATGGGCGAGGATTTGCGAAGGCGTGATCGCACATTACTGCGAGGGCTGGGCAGACGGATATAAGGACGCCGTCGAATATTTTGAAATATGGAACGAGCCGGAGTTCACCCACCACATGTGGGAGGGCACGTTTGAGGAGTTCTATCCTCTTTTCAAGGATACGATCATTTATCTCAAAAAGCGTTTCCCGAACGTAAAGATCGGCGGACCCGCCGGCGGATTCACCTCCGACGAGTTCATCAAGGGCTTCTTTGAGTATATGAACGAAGGCGAGAAAGCACCGCTTGATTTCCTCTCTTACCACAACTATTTCGACTCGCTCGACACGATCGGCAGAGAGTACAAACGTGTGCAGGATACGCTGAAAAAGTACGGAAGATACGGGATCCCGACCTTCATCACCGAGTGGAATTACGTTCAGGACTGGGAAAATATGAAGCAGACGTACGAGATATTCAACGACGTCAGAGGCGCTTCGTTCGTCGCCGCCGCTTTCTGCGAGATGCAGAGGGTCGGCGTCAATATCGCAAACTACTACGACGCACAGTTCAATTCATCCTTCAACGGCCTTTTCAGAAGGAACGATGGAAAATACCGCCACGACGAGGCGTACGGATCGGCTATAAAGCCCGCATTCCGTCCGTTCATCGCTTTCAACAAGGTATATCAGCTGAAAAACCAGGTCGAGACAGTCGATGAGCCGAAGATCAAGCTCGCCGCAGCGACAGACGGAAAGAAGGACGCGATTTTCATCGGAAGATTCGACGACTCGGAAGGCGCAAGGGAAGAGGAGTTCACCCTCGACGTCAGCGGAATGGGAAGCAAGAACGTGAAGCTCACACTGCTTTCTCCGGACGGCGAAAGCACGGAGGAAACTTTCCTCCCCGCCGTCCCGTCAAAGATTGCGCTGAGGCCATACACCTTCGCTCTTATCGAGGCGGAAAGATAATATGGAAAGTAAAGAAAAAAGCTGCTTTAAGCAGCTTTTTTCGTTTATACGCTCATGATTATCGGCAGTATCATCGGCTTTCTGCCGGTGTTGATGAAGATGAACTTTGAGAGAGCGGTCTTGATCTCCGCCTTGATCTCGGTGTGATCCATGATGTTGTGATCGAGGCAGTCGTTGACCGTATCCTCGGCTATCTGACGGATGCTTTCCACAAGCTCTTCGGACTCCTTGACGTAAACGAATCCTCTCGATACAACGTCGGGGCCCGAAAGCACCGTGCGGTAGGTGAAGTCTATCGACGTGACGATGGCGATGATACCGTCCTGCGCGAGGTGTTTTCTGTCGCGGAGAACGACGGCACCGATGTCGCCTATTCCGTAGCCGTCTATGAGGAGTTTTCCCGCGGGAACTGTGCCGGAGATCGACGCGCCGTCGGGAGTGATCTCAACTACATCGCCGAGGTTGGGAATGAAGATGTTTTCGGCGGGAATACCCATATCGAGCGCAAGGGCTCTGTTTGCTGCAAGGTGTTTGTATTCGCCGTGGATCGGGATGAAGTACAGGGGTCTGGTGAGAGCCATCATCAGCTTGATCTCCTCCTGGCAGGCGTGACCGGAAACGTGGACGGCGACGCTGTCGTCCTTGAATACGCCGATACCGTTCTTGACGAGCTCGTTGATGATCTTCGTGACCATTTTCTCGTTGCCGGGGATCGCGCTTGCGGAGATGACGACGAGGTCGGAGGGCGTGAGCTTGACCTTGTCGTGGCTGCCGAACGCCATACGGTAGAGGGCGGACATCGGCTCGCCCTGCGTTCCGGTTGTGATGATCGTCACCTTTTCGGGCGAGTATCTGTCGATATCAGAGAGGTCTATGAGCAGATCCTCCGGCAGGGTCATATATCCGAGACGGAGCGCCGCGCTGACCACATTGAGCATGGAACGGCCGGTTATCGCCACTTTTCTGCCGTGGGCGATACTGATGTTGATTATCTGCTGTACTCTGTGGACGTTTGAGGAGAAGGTCGCGATGACTATCCTCTTGTCGCTGTTCATCATGAAAATGTTGTTGAGCGCCTGGCCGACTTTCTTTTCGGAAGGGGTATAACCGGGTCTTTCGGCGTTGGTCGATTCGCACATAAGGAGCTTGATCCCTTCCTGTCCGAGCTGACCGAGGCGGGTGATGTCGAGCATTTCGCCTTCGATAGGCGTAAGGTCGAGCTTGAAGTCTCCCGTGTGGAGTATCGTTCCCGCAGGCGTCTTAATCGCGAGACAGCAGGCGTCGGCGATGGAGTGGTTGACGCGGATGAACTCGACCTCAAACTGACCCACCTTGATGACGTCTCCGACTCTAACTACGTTGAGCTTCGGAGCAAAGGTCACCGTGTGTTCGGCGAGCTTGTTTTCAAGTATTCCGAGCGCGAGGTTGGTGCCGTAAATCGGCACGTCGAACTTTCTGAGAATATACGGGATAGCGCCTATATGGTCTTCGTGACCGTGGGTTATAAAAAGTCCTCTTATCCTGTCGCAGTTATCTTCGAGGTATTTGGTGTCGGGGATGACGAGATCGACTCCGAGCATATCCTCGTCGGGGAAGCCCATACCGCAATCGACCATGATTATATCGTCTTCGTATTCTATAACGGCGAGGTTCTTGCCTATTTCGTTCATCCCGCCGAGCATGATCACTTTCAGATTGCCGATTTGTTTTTTTCTTGCCATTTTTTCTTCCTTCTGCGATAAAACGCGAAAAATACACCTGTCAAAAAGGTGTAAAAGATTGTGATTACTACTGAAAACGGATTATTTCAATCCGTAATAAACGGTTTTTGTTTTAAAAAATACGACGGTTCTTTCCCGAGCATAAGGGAATAGAGCATATCGTTCTTTGAAGCCGCGCAATACTGCTCCGAGGCTTCTCCCGTAAGGGAGAGGGAGTCGGAATGCTTCGTGAGGATCGGGAAGCCGGACTTTTTTGCCGCGGCGACGATCTTCCGCCCCTCGTAATCTGCCGCGAGCAGGTTGGCGTAAAGAGGGAGGCGGTTCTGACAGCCGTCTTTGATCCCGAGAACCGAACAGAGTACCGATCTACTTATCCTTGATGCGGAGTATCTTCCGCAGACTGACCGTGAAATGACCGACTGAATATCACGGCAGTCTTCCGAAATGTGTTTTATACGCTCGTAAACGCCGCCGTTCATACCGAAAGCAGATCCGCCTTCGGTAAGAAGGGAATACATTGCCATGGATGAGTAAACGTCGTTTCTGCATACCGGAGCTTCCGAAAACAGCAAGCGTGCTTCCTGCGGGATGAGATGAGCAAAGTCTTCTCCGGCGGACAGCTTTTCTCTTATCTTTTCCGCGCTGACCGAGTGCGAGCGGGTGTAGGTGAACGGAACGATCCCGGAGCCGAGCACGTCAAGTGCCGACAGGTATTCGGCGGCGAGGATATTGTTCGGCTTTTTCGGATAAAACGAACCGGGATATTTTTCCGAAAACAGTCTTTCCGCCGATTTCTGATACGAAGCCGAGGCGTCTTTTACCTGCGGCAGAAGCTCTCTTTTTCTGACGAAATCGCGGAGAAGGGAAACGTCGCCGCATTCCGAGCCGAAGCAGACAACGTCTATACAGCCGAGACTGTCAAGCACCGATACCGAAGAAAGCGCATACCGGTCTGCCGGAAGCAATGAGAACGGAGGGATCAGCTCAAGTACGAGGTCGGCACCGCATCTGACGGCGGCACCGGCGCGCGTGAATTTGTCGAAAACGGCGGGCTCTCCGCGCTGGACGAAGTTGCCGCTCATCACGCAGACGATACGGGTGTCAGCCCCGAATTTCTGCCTGATTATTTCATACTGATGTCTGTGCCCGACGTGAAGCGGGTTGTATTCGCATACGATTCCAACGTTCATAATATACTCCTTATATATTATATACTATCTTTCGTTTTTTGTCAACCGTTTTGAAAAAACTCCCGCTCAAATCGTCCGCTTTTTTGAAAAATATCTCTGATAATATTGACTTTTTTCCTTTCAAGTCGTATAATATATAAGTTATAATGTACGGGACTGTGTCCCGTCAAAACAAGGAGGATAAAATATGGCTCATTTAAGCGAAGCCGCCGTCAAGCAGATCACCGAGATCTGTGAAAGATACGCGGCTGAAAGAACACCTTTGATGATGATTCTCAGTGATGTCCAGAAGGAATACGGTTACATTCCTCTCGACGTTCAGGAGCTCATTTCCGAGAAAACGGGAATAAGCGTATCCGAGATCTACGGTGTTGTTACTTTCTATTCGTTCTTCTCCCTCAAACCTAAGGGGAAGTTCGTTATCGGTTGCTGTCTCGGCACCGCCTGCTACGTCAAGGGCGCTCAGCAGGTTATCGATAAGTTTTCCGAGATCCTCGGCATCAAGCCGGGCGAAACGACGGAAGACGGTATGTTTACTATCGACGCACTCCGCTGCATCGGTGCATGCGGTATCGCACCCGCAGTTTCCATCAACGGAAAGGTATATCCTAAGGTATCCGTCGGTGCCGTTCAGGGCATCATCGACGAGCTCCGTGCCAAAGGAGGTAATCAGTAATGGTAAAATCATTTGACGAACTCAAGGCGCTTCAGCAGGACTGCTCCGCAAAGCTTGCGGCAAAGTTCAACGGCGAAAACCAGAAGCGCGCGATCGTTCTCTGCGGCGGTACAGGATGCCTTTCTTCCGACTCCGCTGCTATCAGAGAAAAGTTTGAAAAGGTGATCGCAGAGAAGGGCCTTTCCGACAGAGTATCCGTAAACCAGGTCGGCTGCTTCGGCTTCTGCTCTCAGGGCCCCTTCGTAAAGGTTTATCCCGAAAACACCCTTTACCGTATGGTAAAGATCGAAGACGTTGACGAGATCATCGAGAAGGACATCTTCGGCGGCGAAGTCGTCGAGAGACTTCTTTACGTTGACCCCGTCACCGGCGAGAAGGTCGCAAAGCAGGACGAGATCAGATTCTACAAGAAGCAGGTCCGTATCGCGCTTCACGGCTGCGGCGTCATCAACCCCGAAGACATCAACGAGGCACTCGGCGCAGGCGCGTTCGAGGGACTCGACAAGGCCCTTCATATGAACCGTCAGGACCTCATCAACGAAGTCCTCGCATCCGGTCTCCGCGGAAGAGGCGGCGGCGGATTCCCCACCGGTAAGAAGTGGCAGTTCGCTTTCGCTCAGCCCGAAGGTGAAAAATACGTAGTCTGCAACGGCGACGAGGGCGACCCCGGCGCGTTCATGGACCGTTCCATCCTCGAAGGCAACCCCCTCGCAGTCATTGAGGGTATGGTCATCGCCGGATACGCCATCGGCGCTCAGAACGGTTACTTCTACGTAAGAGCAGAGTATCCTATCGCAGTCAACAGACTCAGAATCGCGATCAGACAGGCAGAAGAGCTCGGACTTCTCGGCGACAACATCCTCGGAACCGACTTCTCCTTCCATTGCCACATCCGTCTCGGCGCGGGCGCATTCGTCTGCAGTGAGGAGACGGCTCTTCTTAACTCCATTGAAGGCAAGCGCGGTATGCCCCGTCCCCGTCCTCCGTTCCCCGCAGTCAAGGGACTCTGGCAGTGCCCGACAATCGTCAACAACGTTGAGACTCTCGCATGCGTTCCTTATATCCTCCGCAACGGTGCAGCAGAGTTCGCAAAGAACGGCACCGAAAAGTCCAAGGGTACCAAGGTATTCGCTCTCGGCGGTAAAGTCAACAACGTCGGCCTCGTAGAGGTTCCTATGGGAACGACTCTCCGCGAGCTTATATTCGACATCGGCGGCGGTATCCCCAACGGCAAGAAGTTCAAGGCAATTCAGACCGGCGGACCTTCCGGCGGATGCCTCACCGAAAAAGACCTCGATACTCCCATCGATTTCGACTCTCTCGTAGCAAAGGGCTCCATGATGGGCTCCGGCGGAGCTATCGTTATGGA
>JAGHTD010000190.1 GCA_018065475.1 Candidatus Colimorpha enterica | reverse complement strand
CCCATCTCGATGTCGCCCGTGCTTCCGTGACGGTTTTTCGCCACGATTATCTTTGCCGTGCTCTGTGCGGAGGGATCCTTGTTTTCGCCGTAGTAATCCTCACGGTAAAGGAAGATTACGACGTCGGCGTCCATCTCGATCGATCCCGATTCGCGGAGGTCGGAAAGCATAGGCCTCTTGCTCTCTCTGTTCTCGGTGCCTCTCGAAAGCTGAGCACAGCAGATGATCGGCACTTTCAGATCCTTGGCGAGCAGTTTGAGACCTCTTGAGATCTCACCTACCGCCTGAACTCGGTTATCGTTCTTGCCGTCCGCCTGCATAAGCTGCAGGTAGTCAACGACGATAAGTCCGATCTGATCCCTTACCTTGCGGAGCTTTGCTCTCATTCCCGCGACGGTAATGCCGGCGGTATCGTCGATCAGAATGTTCGTCTCCGCAAGCATCGACGACGCCTGCGCAAGCTTGTAATAATCGTCCTCGCTGAGATTGCCCGATCTTATCGCCATACTGTCAACGAGCGCTTCGCTCGAAAGCATACGGGAGACGATCTCCTGCGTGGACATTTCAAGCGAGAATACGCATACGGCCTTGCCGTTTGATCTGCGGGCGATGTTGGTCGCCATATTCATGGCAAAGGACGTCTTTCCCATACCGGGGCGGGCACCGACGATAACGACGTTACCTGCCGCAAGTCCGACAAGCACGCGGTCGAGCTGTGAATATCCCGTTTTCTGTCCCTGAACCGACTGCGGATCTTCCTTCAGCGTCTTCAGATAGTTGTAGTTCTCCGTCAGCGCGTCACGGATGTGGACGAAACCGTGCGTCTCGTTGCTGTCGGCGATGTTGAAAAGTGCCTGCTGAGCCGCGTCGAGAATCTTCGGCGCGCTGTCGGTCTCGGAATACGCCTTATCCGTCACGTCCTCGCAGGTGCTTATTAGACAGCGGAGGATGAACTTGTCGTGGATGATACGGCAGTAATCGTCGATATTCGACGACGACGGGACGAGCTCGGCAAGTATTCTTATATAGCTGTTTGCCTCGTCACGGGTCTTGAATATTTCCTTGCTCTCGACAGCGTCGAGAAGCGTGACGGGATCTATCGTCCTGTTTGACTGCTGAAGCTCCATCATCGAGATGTAGATCACTCTGTTCACCTCGATATAGAACTCGTCAGACTTGATTTTTGTCATTACATCGGGAAGACACATCGGGTCGATGATGACCGCTCCGAGGACGGATTGCTCCGCTTCCTGCGAATACGGCAGCTTCCTCAATGAATCCGAAATGACTGAACTCATTTTGTCACCTTTATTTTGCTTTGACGTTGACCTTGATCTTTGCCGTGATGTCGGGATAGACCTTCACGTCAAGCTCTTTGGAACAGCAGGTCTTGATCGGCTCGTCAAGGACGATCTTTCTCTTGTCGATCTCGACGCCGTACTGCTCTTTGATCGCCGCGGCGATCTCTGCCGTGGTCACGGAGCCGTAGAATCTTCCGTCCTGGCTTCCGCTCTGGACGTAAACGTTCACTTCACATTTCGAGAGCTTTGCGGCAAGCTCCTTTGCGTTCTTCAGCTCCTGCTCGTGCTTGAACTTCAACGACGCCTCTCTGTTGTTGTACTCGTTCATCGCCTTTGCGTCCGCCTCAACGGCGAGCTTCTTCGGGAAAAGGAAGTTGCGGGCGTATCCCTCGGATACGTTTACAAGCTCGCCCTTCTTTCCCTGCGCTTTTACGTCCTGCAATAAAATTACTTTCATATCTGTACCTCTCAATTATTTTCTTCTATGTATTTGTCTATCGCCTGCTGAAGCTTTTCGACAGAGCCCTTTATGTCGTCGGGAAGCACCGTTGCGGCGGCGTCGAAATGTCCTCCGCCTCCGAGCCCTTCGGCGATGAGCTGTACGTTCATCTCGCCCGCGGAGCGGCAGGAAATATGAGTTCCGCCGTCAACACAGCAGAGTGCGAACGACGCCTTCACTCCTTCGGTGCCGAGCAGTCTGTCGGCCGCCTTTGAAGCCGTGATCCTGTCCCCGTCCTCGCTTGACGCGATGGCACATCCGCAGTAGATGATGACGTTTGACTCAAACTTCGCCTCGTTCACGAGTTCCTCCATGGAATCTCTGAACAGGTTCTGTACCTCCGTGGGATCGGCTCCCTCGTTACGCAAAAACAGTGCGGCGCTGAACGTCCTTGCGCCCGTGTTCTTTGAGAACTGCTTTGTGTCGAGGACGATGCCCGTATAGAGTGCCGTCGCCTCGCCGACCGTGAGCACGCCCGACGGTTTCGACTGTTCGAGGATCTCGGAGATGAGCTCGCTTGCGGAGGATGCCGACGGCTCGATATACGAGATCTTCGGCGTTTCGGGGAACTCGGCCGTCTTGCGGTGGTGGTCGATATAGACGATATTGTTGCTGAAATCGACTATGTCGCTGCTTCCCGCCTGCTTAATGCTGTTGAAGTCAACGGCGATGACGAGCGTGCCGGAGGTAAGATACTCCGCCGCCTCGCTTGCCTCGATGAAGTTCTCCTTGCGGTAACTGTCGGTCTTTTTAAGAAGCTTTGCTACCCTGATGAAGTTCACACTGTTGAAGTCGGCGATGATCCTGTAATCCGTGCCGAGATAAGCACACAGCCGTGAAATGCCTATGCAGGCGCCGATACTGTCGTAATCGGGGGACTTATGTCCCATGATTATCACGCGGTCGGCACCCGAGATAAGCGCAACAAGCTCGTTTGCGATGATACGGGAGCGCACCTTTGTGACCTTCTGCACGGTCTGCGTCTTTCCGCCGTAGAACTCAAGCCCGTTCTGCCCTTTGACTACCGCCTGGTCGCCTCCGCGCTGAAGTGCCATATCGAGTGCCTCCGACGCCGCCTTTTCCTTTTCGGGAAGCGAGCCGTGGAGCTTGGAAATGCCTATCGACACCGTGACGTTGAAGCTGCTTTCGCCGACCTTTATCTCTCTGATACGGTCGAGAATGTCAAACTTGGTCTCCTCGAATCTGCCGAGCGCGGTGGAGTTGAAGAACAGGACGTAGTGGTCGTTTCTGTATTCCTTGATGACGCCTCCGACCTCGTCGGCCCATTCCTTAAGGACCGTTTCAAGCTCGTTTGACGCTTCTCTTATACCGTTTTTGTCGTATCTCGAAAGCTCGTCAAGACTGTCCGCAACGATGTAGGCGAAGAACGGCTCTTCGTTTTTGAGCTTTTCGTCCTTCTCGATGAGCTCGGATATGTCGTCCCATATTATGATATAATACTTTTTCGTTCCCGAATCGAAGCGGTAAAGACGGATGCAAAACTGCTTTCCGTTGACCGTGACGAAGGTCGGCTTTTTATCCGAAAAGTCGCTGATGTCGTCTATCCCCTTGCCGCAGAACTCCTCGATCTTCGTTCCGGGATATTCGTTTTTATCGACGACGCGCTGAAACGCCTTGTTTGACCATATTATTCTGCCGTTTGAATTGCAGATGAGGATAGGCGTCGGCGCCTTTACGATGAAGTCGAGCGTAAGGCCCGAGAACTCACTCATCTCGTTCACGCTGTCGGACGACGCCTTCTTCTTGGTGAAGAAGGAGATCGCAAACAGAGCGATGACCGCAAGGATCGAAATTACGAGGCAGACGAGCACCGTCCTGCCGTTAAGTCCGCCGAGGATGATACCGCAAAGGAATACCGAAAGCACAGCCGCCGCGTCGTGTATGGCAAGCCGTTTCAGATTTATTCCGCTCGTAAGTCTGAAAAACCATCTCATAACTCGTCATCTCCTCCGTGTTTTTCGATATATTCGGCGATCTTGCGCATGACCGAATCGTAGCCCGCAAAGAGCACCGTTTCGGCGGGGACGAGCACGGGATTGAAGAATAACGAGAGCGCGATCACCGACAGACGGAACATCGCAAACACCCTTCTCCCCTCTATGACTCTTATTCTGAACGCGGAGAACAGACCGTCGAAGAACATCTGCGTTCCGAGAATGATAATAAACGATATGAAAGCGATCTCCGCCCACAGAGAATCTATGATCAGGAGCAGGACTATCGCGGCAATGAGAAACAGGAAATTGATAAGCCCTGTAGAATAAGCCCAGTTTTCTTCGGCGACGACGACGTTCTTTTCTTCAAGCAGACGCTTCATTATCGCCGTCACTATGACGAACAGGGCGTAAACCAGGACGTAAACCGTAGCGGGAAGGAGCGAAACGATAAGATTGACGAACTGGGAGACGTTGGCGGCGTTTATGAATGAGACCTGGTTCCCTGCTATCGCCACCGTGCCGATCCCGGAGAGCGTCTTTTCCATGACCTCGATCATTTCGGGATATGCCGCTCTGTACCCCGCGGGAGAGATACTGCCCGAGACGGCGTAAATGCGGTAAAGCATAGTGCCGACGTAAAACACCGTGACGGAGAGCGAGGAAGCGAAGACAGACGTCTGGCGGTCGATTTTGTCCTTGAACAGAAAATATATCGCCGCGGAAGCCGGAACGAACGAAAGCGCCTCGAGAGCGTAAATTACCGGACAGCGGAGGACGAGAAGAACGGCAAAACCGAGAAGCCCGGATATTGTCGGTATGACCGGCTCTGCATACATTACGCAGGCACCGAACGCCGAGGCTATGACCGCGCAGAATATTGACATTTCACCGTCGGCTATGTTTCCCGAGCCGAAAGGTATCAGCAGAGTGAACGCCGCAAGCAGAACGCAGAAGAGTGCTTTCATCAAAATACCAGATTTTTTCATTCTTTTCCTCCTTTTAGGCAATATTTCATTATATTATACCATAACGGCGCTTTTTTGTAAATACTGTATATATA
>JAGHTD010000125.1 GCA_018065475.1 Candidatus Colimorpha enterica | reverse complement strand
ATCGCAATGAGCTGAAAGAGGGCGGAGAGCCACACGTTCCTTTTGCCGTCAAACAGCAGGAAGGAGAACGAGAGGACGAGGCAGAAGGCGAAGATCTGCGTGAGATTCGACGGCGTGACCGTGAGCGTCACCGTCCCGTCGGTGAGGTAAAAGAGTATAGAAAGCGCAAAGACCGCGGCGGTGAAGAACGCTGCGGCACGGTATAACGATTTTTTGATTTTTTCTGAAATGCTCATATTTTCTCTCCAAAACAGTTATGAATATTATACCCGATAATCTCTCGCTCTGCAACAGATAATTATTAACAAATTGTGAACTTTGTGTCTTGAACGTAATAATTATTGACTTTATTTATCCGAAAATGTATAATTAACCTGAAAGAGGTGAAGACGATGACACAGAAACAGATGAAAAACATAATAAAGACTCTTATATGGATGATCGCCTGCGTTCTATTTACGATATTTGCGATGACGTTTGATAAAAAACCGATCGCGCCCGACGGTTCGCCGGTCGGCTTCGGCTCGATAAACGATTTCTTCTTTTCGATCTTCGGCGCGCACAAGGTTGCCGACGTGATCTCGGATATTTTCTCCGTCCTGTCGATAGCGGTCGCGCTCTTCTTTACTATCCTCGGCCTTATCCAGCTTATAAAGCGCAAAAACATTTTCAAGGTCGATATGACGGTTATATGCATGGGTATCGTCTATGCGATAACGATAGCCCTCTACATCCTCTTCATCCTCTGCCCGGTCAATATGGCTCCCTATCTCGAAGACGGAGAAGCGACGGCTTCCTTCCCGTCCTCGCACACGATGACTATCGTCGCCATATTCCTGACGGCGGCAACCTGGGTCGGAAGAAAGGTGAAGAACGCAAGATCGGCCGAGATCATCACCTACGTGCTTTACGGCAGCTCGGCTGTCCTTGTGATCTTCCGTCTGTTCTCGGGCGCACATTGGTTCACGGACATCATCGGCGGTGTGATATACGCCTTTATGCTCTCCTCACTTTACTCCACTCTGCTCTCCCTCTTCTGCGTGAAGAAAAAGAACCCGAAAACGGGCAGAAGCGTAAAATAATATTTGAAAATACCTTTGCACGGTGAGAAAAACCTTCTCACCGTGTTTTTTTATTATTTTTTATAATTTTTTTTAACTTTTTTGCAAAAAACTATTGCAAAATGAGATCGGGTGGTATATAATATTAGAAAAGTGGTGTAAAGTGGTACGA
>JAGHTD010000246.1 GCA_018065475.1 Candidatus Colimorpha enterica | reverse complement strand
GTCCTTTTCCGTGTCAATAATCAGCTTCTTGAAAGCAGTAAATCCGGGCTTTTCGTTACCGCGTGGATAGGAACTCTCGATCTTTCAAACGGTCATCTGATCTTCGCCTCTGCCGGACATCCGTTCCCGTATCTTATGAGGAACGGAAGCAATGAATATGAAATGCTTAAATCGAGCGTTAACCTCGTCCTCGGCGGTTTCGGCAATTTCAAATATAAGCAGTCCGAAGTTGATATGCACCATGGCGACCGACTGTTCCTATACACAGACGGGCTTGATGAAGCTCGTTCCGAGGACGGCGGATTCTTCGGCAAAGACCGTATCAAGAAAAATCTTGACGAAAACGTCGGCGAAACGATCCGCGGTACCGTGCTTAATATGAAAGCCGCGGTCGATAAATATACCGAGGGGACCGAACAGTTTGACGATCTCACTATGCTGACGCTCGAATACAGAGGAGGAAAAGCCGATGAATAAGCGTTTTATTGGTGTTTTAGGCGTCGTTTTCCTGCTTCTTGAACTTGCGATCGTCCCATTCGCCGCAAAGCTGATGTTCAACGACCATTTTTCGGAGCTTTCTCCCGTTGAGATCATCGTTCTTTCGATGAGCTTCGGCTCCGTTTTCCTCTGTATCGTCATGTCTTTCTCCTCGCTGAGCGAACGGAAAAACTATCCCATACATACGTTTTTGTTTGAACTGATGGTTTTCCTCTGCTTTTTGGCACCGATAACCGAGCTGACAACCCGTGAATTGGATTCGGTAAATATGCCTGAGCTCAATATGATATGCAATACGCTGTTCTATCTTATCGGAATAAACATTGCCTATGTCATAATGCTTTACGAGTTTTTGCTGATAGATACCGACAAAAAGCCGTCGCTCAAAAGGGTGAGAATGATCGCCTCCGCCGCTATGCTTATCGACAATATCGCGACGCTTCTGAATATCCCATTCGGCTTCTTCTTTACGATAACGCCCGAAGGCGTGTATCAGAGCGCGCCCACATATTGGCTTGCCTACATCCCTCCTATTCTCATCATCGCGCTGATCGTTATCATCGCCGTAAAGGAGCTTCCGGCAGGGAAGCAGAGAATGACGTTTATGCTTTTCTGGGTCTTTGCGATTTCGGCAAGCGCATTGCAGATGTGGCACTCCGAATTGTCGCTCCAATACACTGGATATACTCTGTCGATCGTAATGATCTATCTGAATATTCAGTGCGAGCTCGATTCAAAGCATGCCGTGATCACGGAATCAAAGGACAGCTGACATGAAAGTCAACAAAGTGGTTGATAACGGCGTAATGACCGTTACCGTCGATGGAGAGATCAATACGGTGACAACTCCTCAGCTTGCAAAGGAAGTCGAGGAACTCGGCGGGATCAGATATCTTGTGTTTGATCTCAATAACGTGAGATACGTTTCCTCCGCGGGTTTAAGACTGTTTTTGAACTGTCAGCGTATTATGGAATCATCAAACGGCGATATGCTGATAAAGAACTGCGACGTGCTTGTGGAAGAGACTTTTGCAAGCGTCGGTTATCACCATATTATGAACGTCAAGGCGAAGGAAGCCTTTTGAACATAATGATCGATCAGAACAGCAAACTCATCCGTAAAATACTGATAAACTGCGCGATAACCTTCATCGTCATAAATCTTGCGGATTCACTGACGATGATCGCGGACGGAATAATCATTTCAAAGGGATTGGGAGCCGAAGCGCTGGCGGCAACCGGACTTGCCGATCCTTCATATAAGATCGTCTCTCTGTTTACGGGTATTCTCGCTTCGGGAATGCAGTTCCTTTGCGCGCAGGCGATGAGCTCGGGAGACAGAAAGAAGGTAAACGGGATATTCTCGGCGGGAATGACAGTCGCTGTCTCCGTTGCCGTGGTACTTACTGCGCTCTTTTTCTGCTTTACCGATACTTTGTGTGCATTGTTCGGCGCCAAAGCCGACACGTCGGTTTACGGTCATCTGTACGATTATCTTCGAGGATGGTTCACCGGGATACCCGGATTTATACTGTTTTTCGTATTTTCTCCGCTTGTTACGCTTGACGGAAACAAAAAACTGCTGACTGCCGCAACGATCATTCAGGGAGCGATCAACATCGGCGGAGATTTCCTCTCTGTATTCGTTCTTGAAGCAGGAACGTACGGTGTCGGTTTATCAACCGGTATCTCGTTCAATATTTCAGCCGTGATACTGCTTTTGAACTTCATCCGCAAGTGTTCGGTATTCAAGCCGTTTTCCGAAAAGCCCGACTTTGATATGCTTCCGAAAACGTTCAGCCACGGTCTTCCGCGTCTGACCGAGCAGTTCAGCCGAACACTTGCACCTATCATCATCAACCGTACCGTCATCGCAGTCGGCGGAAGTCTCGCTATGTCAGCGGTTTCGGTAAAGTCGAGTATCATGGGCTTCTGCTTCATCATCGGCAACGGGGTGGCGGAAAGCGTCGGACTTATGGTGCAGATCCTTTACAGCGAAAAGGACGAAGAACTGATAAAAAAGACCGTAAAAGCAGGAATCCGTCTTCTGATAATCCTTGAAATATTCTTCTCGGCTGTTATGTTTCTGCTTGCAGGGCCCATATCTCTTCTTTATTTCTCGGCAGGTACCGAGGAATGGTCGATGGCGGTATTCGTCGTACGTTGTCTTTCGGCTTCGCTTCTTCTTAACGGCTGTAATCTTATCATCATTCAGTTCCTGCAGGGAAGCGGAAATATCCTTTCGGTGCATATCATGACCTCATTCCACCGTATGATCGCATTGACGGTGTTTACAATACTTTTCGGCTCCCTCTTCGGAACATACGGTCTGTTTATCGCCATACCGGTCGCCGAAGCGGCGGTGCTTATCGGATACATTATCGTTTCCCGTCTTCTTAACCGTTACGTCAAGTTCTGGAACGCTATGCTGAGGATCCCCGACGGTTTCGGATATAACAACGAAAACAGCTGTTCTTTCAGCATTACGACGATCGAGGAAGCAGTTGAAGTATCGGAGAAGATCGAGAGCTTCTTTGAAGAACACGGCGTTGATAAAAGGACGAGTTATTTTTCCGGCAGATGCATGGAGGAGCTTGCAGGCAACGTTATCGAGCACGGTTTCACCAAGGACGATAAAAAGCATATGTGCGATATACGCGTTATGATAGACGACGACGGCGTTGTGATGCGTATCCGTGATGACTGCAAGTATTTTGACATACGCGAGAGATACGAGAGTCTCTCAGCTGACGAAATAGAATCCGGCATTGGCATCCGTATCGTTTATGAACACGCAAAAGAAGTGAAATACGTCAACGTCTTCAATACGAATACACTAATTATTAAAATGTGATATAAGCAAAAACAAGACCTGCGGTCAGCAGGTCTTGTTTCTTTTTGTAATTCAAATCAGTTGTAGAATACCGAAAGCATCGTGATATCGTCAGACTGTTCTGCTTTGAAGGTGAAGTCCGCAACGTCCACTTTGACTGCGTCGATGACGTTTTCGGCAGTCGAATAATGCTCTTTGTTAAGGACGTTGAGCAGACGGTCCTCGCCGTAAAGCTGTTTGTGTACGTTCATGGCTTCGGTGACACCGTCGGTGTAGAGGTAAAGCGTGTCGCCGTGCTCAAGCTGATATTCCTGGCGCTTGTACCTTACGGTATCAAAGCTTCCGAGGACGAAGTTCGTCTTCATCTTGAGGTATTCAAATGCGCCGTCCTTCTTGCGGATAAGCCGCGGATTATGGCCTCCGTTCGCAAACGTCAGCATACCCGTTTCGGTGTCGATGACGCCCGCCCAAGCGGTGACGAACATTTCCGCATCGTTGTACTTGCATAGACTTGCGTTTGCTTTCGTCATGACTTCTTCGATGGGTTGACCTGTCTCGGCATAAGAACGGATGATCGTCCTTGCTCTCATCATGAACATAGCGGCGGGAACTCCCTTGCCGGAAACGTCGGCAATGACAACGGCAAACTGATGATCACCGATCTTGAAGAAGTCGTAGAAGTCGCCTCCGACCTCTTTTGCGGTATTCATGCTTGCATATACGTTGATGTCGGGAAGCTCCGGGAACGCGTTGAAGTCGTGAGGCAGGGAGGTGGTCTGAATGTTCTTTGCGACGTCAAGCTCCGCGGAGGTCTTCATTGCTCTTGCACTCCAAAGGACGGAGTTGAACAGCAGGACGTACTCCACGACGAAGGTCAGGCAAATCATGGAGTAGAGCGGGAAGAACCAGGTCGTTCCCGGGTAAATGCCTTCAAGGTTCGTGAAAAGGTTGATGATATAGAAGGCGATGAATGCCTGCACGGGGGCAACGACGAAAAGCCCGAGTTTTCCGTTCAGCGCTGTAAATATGTCGTTGAAAGGAGTTTTGAGGAACTTGTAGTAGA